>JBDHVQ010000231.1:0-3315 GCA_039809845.1 Clostridiaceae bacterium
AAGATAACACTATTTCCAGTTTTTGTTTTGAATTATCTCTTAGGATGTACCAAAATAATCCCCATCAGTACCAGGGATAATTAGTACTGATGGGGATTATGTAAAAGAGGTTTTAATTATAAAGAACTTTTTTAAAGCTTTATCTTAGGTAATACTAAAAGGCTGGAACAATAGCTCCTTTATATTTTTCATCTATGAATTTCTTCACTCTTTCTGATGTAAATGCAGCATATACTTTTTTAAGTATCGGATCATCCTTTCTCTCTTCATTTACAGCTATAACATTGGCATAGGGAGATTCTTTATCTTCAGTTATTATACCGTCAGTGAGGGGATTAAGACCTGCTCCGAGGGCATAGTTTGAATTGATAATTGCACCATCTGCATCCTTATAAGCTCCCGGTATAAGTGCTGCTTCAACTTCTGTGAATTTCAGCCTTTTTGGATTCTCAGTAATGTCGGCAACTGTCGGAAGTTTTACTCCTTCCTTTAGTTTAAGAAGTCCGTTTTTCTCGAGGAGGAATAATGACCTTGAGCCATTGGTTGCATCATTGGGTATTATTATTTCTGCTCCTTCTTTTAATTCTTCAGTCTTTTTGACCTTGGCTGAATAAAAAGATATCGGTTCAAGATGAATTCCGCCTAAGGATACAATTTTAGTATTGTTTTCCTTGTTGAATTTATCAAGATAAGGGAGATGCTGGAAGAAGTTTGCATCGAGGTCTTTGTCTTTCAGTGCAAGGTTTGGCTGTATGTAATCATCAAATACTATTATTTCGAGGTTAATCCCTTCTTTTTTAAGTTCTTCTTTAGCTTCCTTTGCAATCTCTTCGTGTGGGACAGGGGATACTCCTATCTTTACCGTAACTTCTTCTGTTTTTGAAGTCGCTTCTGCTGATATCCCTGATGCTGAAAGTCCTGTAAGTAATATTCCTGCTGCAAGTATTCCTCTTAATATTGTCTTTTTCATTTTTCTTCTCCTTATGATATGTATGTTTAATATATAATGGTTTAATATGATTTTTTATTTTTCTTATTAGCTAAGAAAATTTGAAAGTTCACTTTTCTGATTGTCATTTCTGACAACCTGTTCCTTTTTGTAACATCATTGAGAATTTTGATTCTCTATGCTTTTTTAAGCACCCTGTATACCGAAGTTCCGGTGAACTGTACCAGCTGAACAAGGATTACTATAACGGCAACTGCTGCTATGAGGTAATCTATGCGGTAGTTATAAAGTCCATAACGTACTGCAAGGTTTCCTAATCCTCCGCCTCCTATGCTTCCTGCCATTGCTGAATAGCCTATCAGGTTAATGAGTGTTACTGTAAGGTCATTTACTATATCCGGCAGCGCTTCAGGTATAAGAACCTTTCTTATGATTTCTCCAAGTCCTGATCCCATTGAGACTGCGGCTTCTGTTATTCCTACATCTATTTTTTTAAATGAAGTCTCTGCAAGTCTTGCAAAGAAGGGGACAGCGGCGGCTGTAAGTGATACGATTGCGGCCCCGGGTCCTATCGTCTTCCCGGTAATTACTGATGCTATTGGTCTTAATATAATCATTAAGATTATAAACGGGATGGATCTTAAGATATTTATTATAAAATCCAGTACTGAGAATATGACTCTGTTCTGTCTTAAGCCTCCGGGTGCTGTAATAAAAAGAATAATACCAATCGGTAATCCTATTATCAGTGCCATCAATAATGAGGCACCGGCCATGTAGATTGTCTCTAATGTGGCTTCTTTAAGTACTCCCATCATACTATCACCTCCATTCTGACTTTGTTTTCTGTGAAGATTCTTGTGGCTTCCTTTTTTTCCTCATCGCTGCCATTTATTTCAACTATCAGGAACCCAACAATTGTGTCTTTTAACCTTGTAATATTGCCTCCCAGTATATTGATATCTGCTCCTGATTTTTTAATTACTTCAGATACAATGGATTTATCCGGTGTGTCCCCCGTAAAGTGAAGTTTTATCGGTTTAATATTCCCGTAATCTGTAAGAACTGTATCATCCTCGGTTATTCTGTCGGTTACTGTCTTAATAAGAGTTTTTGTAATCTGCTCCTTTGGATTTTCAAAGAGATCTTCAACACTTCCTTCTTCAACTATTTTCCCTGATTCCATGACTGCGATTCTGTCACAGATTCTTCTTGCAGCCTCCATTTGGTGGGTAATCATTATTACTGTTAAATTGAATTCCCCAACAGCTTTTTCAAGAAGATCCAGAATAACTGATGAACTCTTTGGATCAAGTGCCGATGTGGCTTCATCTGAAAGGAGTATTTCAGGTTTTGATGCCAATGCCCTTGCTATGGCAACCCTTTGTTTCTGACCTCCTGAAAGTCTTCCGGGATATTCATTTTTCTTGGCTGTTAATCCTACAAATTCAAGAAGTTCATCCACTCTTTGATTTATTTCCTTCTTTCTCATTCCGGATAATTCAAGAGGGTAGGCTATGTTCTTGAATACTGTCTTCTGCATGAAGAGATTGAAACCTTGGAATATCATGGAGATCTTTCTTCTCTCAGTATTTAATTCACTCTGATTCATAGAAAGAATGTCTTTTCCGTCAATCAAAACTTTTCCTGAATCGGGCATTTCAAGTCTGTTGATACATCTTATAAGAGTGGATTTACCTGCACCGCTCAGTCCTATTACTCCGAATATTTCTTCTTTCCTTACATTAAATCTTACATTGTCCAGTGCATTGAATTCTGTCGTTCCCAATTTATAGCTCTTGGTGAGATTTTCAATTTCTATCATCATTTCCTCTTTTCATTTCCTTAATTTCTCTTAAAGTTTTCTTCAGTTTCTTTCTGGTTTATCTCTTGTATCTCTTCGAAATCAAAACTTTTCTCTTCATCTTTTTACAGATCTCTTTGGATTGTTTCCTTATTTCCAAGGAGTAATCAAATTATTCCGGGAATAAAACAGTCCAATAGTAATTGTCTGGGAAGGGAAGTGCCAAACGTAATGGTTTTATTTTAAAAATTAAAAAACGCCCTCAATATGCAAATGCATATCAAGGGCGCTGTCATGCGCGGTACCACCTTAATTCAAACCTGTCTCACGATAGGTTTCTCCATAAGCAGCGTGTTCACTGCTCTCTTATGATAACGGTAAGAACCCCGGAAAAGCTTAAAGTTTCCATTCAGCCCATCTGACTCCAAGACCATATTCACATACTTTCATTTCTATCCTCTCACCAAATGGATATTCTCTGTAAAAACTATAATATGTTACTCATCTTTTCTCTGTCGTATTTATTAATTACTATCCTAAAAGGTTAATGAAACTTTGTCAA
>JBDHVQ010000232.1:0-3314 GCA_039809845.1 Clostridiaceae bacterium
TTTTGCCATATGTATAATTTTCATAGAATTATCTAATGGATGGAGGAAAATACATGAACAGATCCGACGTGATTGAATATGTTGCTCAGGATAACAACATAACGAAAAAAAGAGCGGAAGAAATTGTAATAATGATTCTTGATCTTATGAAAGAAGCTGTGGTAAATGGTGAAAAGGTTCAGATTACAGGCTTTGGCACATTTGAAGTCAGGGAAAGGCAGCCAAGGACCGGGAGAAACCCAAGGACCAATGAAGAGGTAAAAATAGAAGCCTACAGAAAACCCATTTTCAGACCATCAAACAGACTAAAGGAAATAGTCAATTCTTCAGAAGATATTTAATCATTTAGATTTCAAATTGGCTTAAAAACAAAAATCATGCTGGGAATAAAGAAAAAACCGGGAAAAGTATTTTCGGGTAAAAATATAAAAGACAGAAATCAACTTAGTAAAACAGCCGCATCGGGGAGAGATCCCTTTGCGGCTGTTTTCCATTCTTAAGGCTTTTATGGAGAAAAAATTAAATCAAATTGTCATAGGATATCCGGTCCTGTTTCAGTTAATGTTAGTGTCATCAGTAAACGGGAATGGAGTAAGAATAATGCAATAGAAAATAGTGTCATATACGATTATGTCATATAAAAATAATACTTCCCCTGTCAGTTAAATTTCCCTGGGATAATGATATAAACTTAGGAGTAATACCCCTTCTTTCAGATTCTTCATTGATAAATTTTCTTAAATCCCGGTAATTCTCATGATCTATATTTCCGTAAAAATAAAGTTCCAGAGTATTGAAGTCTTTAAATACTCCGCATGTTCCTCCTATAAATCCGTGGGCATATCCCGGCAGGGAAATTAAAGAAGGGGCTGCATAAAAAACAGTCATTCTTATTTCATTGAGTGCCTTTTCGATTCCTCTGTCGGAAGTCACAAAAACACCCGGAAACGGTGAGAATGTTGTACACCGTACATATCCCTGTTTAACCCTTGTAACTTCTGTCAGTGGACTTACTTTAAGAACTTCACCCGGAAGAAGGGAAGTCCTTCCGGCTATAAGACTATTTCCTGAAAAGATACAGTTGAAATGGGTATCAGATGGATAAAGAGGTGAAAGACCTATTTCAGTCTTTATAAGTGTTTTATCTGTATTTCTTCTGATTTCCTCAGTAAATCTTTCCGATGCGTCCCTGTTTATGAATATATGGTCATCAGTTACAAGAAGCTGTAGGTCGGGATGACCTGAAAGGGGATCTGAAGTCAGCGCTTTATCTGTAAATATCGGATTTATTCCTTTGGAAATAAGGTTATCTTTCTCCTGGGGTGTAATCCTGTAATCCACCACTGCATTTTTAATATAAATCTCTCCTTTCCTTTTTGTTCTCTTTTGAGTTTCGTTTGGGTTTCTTTTGAGTTTACCCTGGTTTTTCTTTGTTTTCTCTGGGTATATTTCTTTTGTTATCTGAGATATGACAGTCTTATTTACATCCAATCTTAACATGGAGAAGAGGTATACTGCAGGGAAAAAAGGTTGAAAAGTGTGGTATAATAAAGAAAAACAACGGGAGGTCCTGTTTATTGTCAGATAAGTGCATTGTATGCGGAAAAAGTGGTGACAGACACCATGTAATCCATAAGTCTGAAGGCGGACTCGATACGCCCCTCAACTATATATGCCTTTGCCCTGAACACCACAGAGGTCCCATGGGTCCCCACCAGAACCCTGAAGTGGATCTATACTATAAACTGGAAATTCAGAAGAAAATAGAAGAAACATTCTCCAGAAAATACTATTCTGCCATTGAAATAAGACAGATAAGTCAAATCAGCAATTCAAACCTTAAGAAATTTATGAAGACCACAAGACTTCATAAGGAAGGTTACGACAGAAATGACCTTATTTTCTTCCTCATGGGGGGAAACCTCTACAGGAATGACTATATGGATGAATTTCTCACAGAAAAATATTCCTATTAGAAAAAAGGTTGACAGATAATACTATCTGTAATAATATATATGAGTGTCAAGCAGAAACAGCCGTTTCTCTCCTTCCGGATTCCGTTCCGTCAGGATATACAATCAATATATTATTCACTGAACATATATTAGATTTGGGACGGCTTTTGCCGTCCCAATTTTTTATTCCCACAGGAGGTGGAAATTATCAGTAAGAATTACCCCATTAACAATGAAATCAGGGAAAAGGAAGTACGTCTGGTTTCACAGGATGGAGAACAGCTCGGAATAATGCCCTCAAGAGATGCCATGAGGATTGCAGAAGAAGCGGAAATGGACCTTGTAATGATCTCTCCCTCTGCAAAACCCCCTGTATGCAGGGTTATGGACTACGGTAAGTTCATATACGAGCAGGCAAAGAAAGAAAAAGAAGCCAAGAAGAAACAGAAGATTGTGGAAATCAAGGAAGTACGTTTTTCTCCGACCATCGAAGAACACGACATCAACATCAAGGCCAACAATGCCAGAAAGTTTTTAAATGACGGCGACAAAGTCAAGGTGACAATAAGGTTCAGGGGAAGGGAAGCGGAACATTCCCACAAGGGATACGAAATTATGAATTCATTCTTCAAGAAACTTGAAGATGTGGGTTCCATAGAAAAACCTGCAAAGATGGAAGGCAGGAACATGACAATGGTAATCGCTTCAACAGTAAAGTAACAGGAGGAAAATATTATGCCTAAAATGAAGACTCACAGAGGAGCCGCAAAGAGGTTCAGCAAGACCGGAACCGGTAAGTTCAAGAGATCCAAGGCGTTCAAGAGCCATATCCTTACGAAGAAATCTTCCAAGAGAAAGAGAAACTTAAGGAAAACCGGATATGTATCAGAATCACAGGTTAAGACAATGAGAAAGCTGCTTCCTTATCTCTAGGAAAAAAATCAATCAGGAGGAAATAAAATGGCAAGAGTAAAAAGAGCGGTCAACGCCAAGAAGAACCACAGAAAAGTACTTAAGCTTGCAAAGGGTTATTATGCCGGCAAGAGCAAGTTATTCAGAACAGCTAATGAAACAGTAATAAGAGCTTTAAGAAATGCATATGTAGGAAGAAAGTTAAAGAAGAGAGATTTCAGAAGACTCTGGATTGCAAGAATCAATGCTGCTGCAAGGATCAACGGAATGAGCTATTCAACATTCATGAACGGTCTTAAAAAGGCAGGAGTGGACATAAACAGAAAGATGCTCTCTGAAATAGCTATCCATGATCCAAAGGCATTTGCAAACCTTGTGGAAGAAGCTAAGAAAACTGCGAACTAATAAATAACATTCATATATAAACTGTATCGGGTATTCCTGATA
>JBDHVQ010000233.1:0-3290 GCA_039809845.1 Clostridiaceae bacterium
ACAGCATCAAGGGCAAGTTTCAATCCACTGATATCAAGATCCGTATTTACCTTTTCCTTAACCTTCTGTAAAACCATGCTTGTCTTTGATAAATCAGCATAGGAATAAACTGCATCCTGGAGCATCTTTGCCTCATCCTTACCTGGAGCAATATCTCCCTTCCTGTTTATAAGAACTGTCTGTACAGCCTTATACTGAGGTACAAAGTTGATATACCTTCTTAGTGTCATAAACCCTGTCACAAGTATCGGAATAAGAATAACAGGAATAATAAGCCTTCCCATGGTTTTTAAAATGCCGTCTTCCAAAGGAAGTTCTTCTTTCCTTGTTACTCTTGCCAGTTCTATCTTTTCTTCCCTGGTTCTTTCTTTCATCTTAAATATCCTCCGTCTCATTTGCTAAAAACATTAACATTATATCATTTAAAACAGGGCTCTTTGTTGGTCTGTTGTAAAAACAGGAAAATAAGACATCTTCATGCATAAAAGAATCTTAGCACGATGGGAACATAAGTTCTGATACAGGTTTTTGAGACAGAATTTTGAAGTCTAAAGATGATGAAGAAGTTATTATTTACAGCAAGATAACAACGACCCTGTGGATCAACGAACCTGTGATGCAACTAAACTTTGAAGAATGAAATTTAATAAGAGAAAACATCAAAAAATAAAACAGAACCTCGGCCGCAATTGATACCAGGTTCCTGTGAGTTATATTTCTTCATTAAGTTTTTCAGTGTAGTATATCTCGGGGTATTCTCTTATGTCCTTAAGGTAATTCATGTATATTTTCCACCAGGTGAATGGGTTTTTGATGCTGTTATTCTTGCAGTGTCTGTCTGCAAGTTCTGCGGCAAATTTTTTATCTCGGTTTTTCATACTGTATTTCCTTTTGATGTCAGAGTTTTCTTGTTTTTGATTTCATTATTCCTGAATAATTCTTATAATTTTTTCTTCAGTTTTATTGTACCACAAAAATTAATATATTTGTAATATTTATTGATAATCTTCCATATTAGTTATCAAATTGATTTTTATCCGACGTATAATTATCAACTGAATAAGATATTATTATTACAGATAGATAAAGCTCCTTTGCCTTTATTAAATCAAAGGAGCTTTATCCATAAGTAATTGTTGTCGAAATATATTATTTATTTCAAATCGGATAATACTGCAGAATTGCAGACAGATAAAAATGATGATTTTTTGGATACTTTTTATATATGACCCATCATATTTAGGCCCATCAGGGCTATCAGGGCAGAACCCTGGCAGGTTTCTGTAATAACTGCAAGGGTAAGAACCCTATTCTTTATCCGGTCTTTTTTAAACCTTCAATATTTTACCTATGGAGATACCTGCATAAGCAAGAATCGGGGTACAAAGAGCAATGAAATTCACCTTTCCTGTGTATTCAGCTATTTTTCCAGCACCCGGTACACCTGAGATTGTGAGTATCGTAGAGAGGGTGAGTACCAAGAGTATTGCAGATGTCTTACATGGGAGCATTTTAAAATGAGTATTTCTATAGTGCCCATTTTCGCCAGTATAAGTACTCCGGGGAGAGCTTCTGTGGGAGATATATTTGTACCGACAAAATTACCTGCAAGAGTAATGGCTGCTGTTATGAGATGGAATATCACAGAATTACCAGCTTCATCTTAAGATCCCCTTTTCCCTTTTCATCTTTTCATTAAATTCACCATTTAATCTTGTGTCCAGTGTTAAAGGAGGGTAGCGCAGTTTCTTTTATTTCATCCTGTAGAATTTTTATAAAGATTATCAGATAAAGGAAGATCTATGAAAATACTCACATAAATCCCGTAAAGTCCTGAAAGAAGATTTGATGCCACTCCGAATGCAGTTATTTCCTTGGCCATTGCAGGGAATAGTTCAGTAAGAGAACACCGGCCGCTGTTCTCGTGCAATCAGATCCTGCTCTGCAGCATGGCTGATGAATAAGGATAGTATATACTCTATAACCGCCTAAAAAACCTGCCATGAGCCGTACAAAAAGAGTACCGAATATTGCACATGCTATGTAGACTCCCAGAACACCGAAACCTTCCTCACTGTCGGGTTCATATCTTTCACCAAATCATGGCAACATCAGGTTCCATTGCTATGGAATGGGTACCGCCTATGGCTTATCTTTTTAAATTCAACATCACTGCCACAGGAACACCGAGGACTACAGTTCCTGGATTTTTGAACTCCTGAAGTATGAGGGCAGGGCAAGACTTTATTATTGTTGTTATTGTATACCTATGGTGGTTCCGTATTTTGCCATAAGAAGCATCGGAGTTGCACCTGTAAGACTGCCTGCATCCTTAACTTCCTTTCACCGGTGGTATTAAGAAATTTGGAACTGAAAGAAACTCCCATTATAAAAGCATAGAGCATGGGAAGAAGAACTATGGTTCTGTATTCTATCTTTCATGAAAATTTTCCTGTCGCTTAATAAACAACGACAAGTGCCAGGCCAATCAGGTGAATTTTAATATTCTTAATTTTGAATTCTTCTTTTTAATTGTATTCACCGTTAAGATAGTCATTTACAATCTGCATAGTAACTGCAGAACCAATATGGAGTTTTGATTCATCTATATCGAATTTTGAATTGTGGTGGGGATGGAATTTACCTTCAATTTCAGATGGATTCTGAAGAAAGAAGAATGTACCAGGAGCTTCCCTTAAGAAATAAGCCATATCTTCCCCGCCCATTATGGGTTTGTCGACCTTATATATCAGATCCTTACCGAGTATTTTTTCAGCTGACTTCATCGCACTTTCAGTAAATTCCCTGTCATTTACAAGAGGGGGATACTTAAAATCATATGTAACTTCCGCCCTTGCCCCATAGGCTGCAGATATTCCCTCTGCTATTTCTCTGATCCTCCTGGCCATAAGCTGTCTTACATCCTCGTCGGTTGCCCGGACTGTCCCTTCCATTTCCACTGAGTCCGGAAGTATGTTCTGATTGAAACCTCCGTTGATTCTGCATATTGAAATAAGTCCATTGTCCGTTGATTTTATTTCCCTTGAGATAATCTTCTGGAGAGCTGAAATAATCTCAGCAGATACTGCAATGGCATCTATTCCCTGTTCGGGATAAGCACCATGTACACCCTTACCAATAACTTTTATAAGAATCCTGTCCATAGATGCCATTGCAGGCCCAGGACAGAATCCAACAGATCCAGTAGGTACAGTACTGTTGATATGACCCTCATGAAGACCAATAACAGCATCAACCTTTGGGTTTTCCATGGCACCTTCTTCAATCAT
>JBDHVQ010000234.1:0-3213 GCA_039809845.1 Clostridiaceae bacterium
TGGAGGTGAAGAATGTATAATTTTTTAAAAAAAATATATCTCGGGCTGATATTCTTATTCCTCTATGCTCCTATAATTGTCCTCATAATCTTTTCGTTCAACGAAGGCAAGACAAGGGGCAGCTGGGATGGTTTTTCACTTCAGTGGTACCGCCTTCTCCTCGAAGATACTGAAATCTTATCCGCTGTGAGAAATACATTCCTTGTGGCAGGAATAACCACTGTAGTATCGACAATAACCGGAACACTCGGAGCCATCGGCATTTCTTCCTACGGCAGAAGGTTTAAGGAACTGATTCTCGGGTTAAACCAGATTCCTGTAATTAATCCTGATATCGTCATGGCCGTAGGGCTCATGGTTTTATTCAGGACACTTTCAATGGAATTCGGGCTCCTTACGTTAACACTGTCCCATATTGCATTTACAGTACCATATGTAGTACTGTCGGTTCTTCCAAGATTAAGACAGATGCCGGACTCCATAGTCGAAGCATCAATGGATCTTGGAGCTACCCCATACCAGACACTCATGAAGGTTGTCGTTCCCTATATAAGGACTGGGATTGCAGCAGGTGCCATGATGGCTTTCACACTTTCCCTCGATGACTTTGTCATTTCCTTCTTTACAACAGGAAATGGAGTAGAAACCATATCCACAATGGTATATTCCATGGCAAGAAGGGGAATCAACCCTGAAATAAATGCACTTTCCACAATCATTTTCGGAACCCTTTTACTTCTCCTCGTCCTCATGAACATAGGATCAGGCAAAAAGGAGGAAAGAATATGATTGAAATGGAAAAAGGACTGAAAAAATACATTAACAAGGCTCTTTTATCTCTTCTTATTCTCACTGTCTTGATATTTCCTCTGTCTTCATGTAAGGACAGAGAATCTTCCGGTATACAGGAAGTGAATATCTATAACTGGGGAGAATATATGGATAAGGATCTTTTAAGAAAGTTTGAGGAAGAGACGGGAATAAAGGTAACATACACCACATTCAATACCAACGAGGACCTTTATGTAAAACTGAAAAACGGAACATCGGGATATGACCTCATTTTCCCTTCGGACTACATGATAGAAAGGATGAGAAAGGAAGGGATGCTGAGGGAAATCAATTTCTCAAATGTTCCCAATATCAAATATGTGGACCCTGAATTTTTAAATCTTCCCTATGATCCCCAGCAGAAATATTCTGTCCCTTATTTCTGGGGGACACTCGGGATAGTATACAATACCGAAATGGTCAGTGAAGAAGAAGTGTCATCCTGGAAAGTTCTCTGGGATGAAAAATATAAGAGGGAAATCATAATGCTCGATTCATCGAGGGATTCCCTGGGAATTGCACTTAAATACCTTGGATATTCAATGAATTCCAGGAATGAAGGAGAACTTGCGGAGGCTGAAAAACTACTTTCGGAACAATACCCTCTGGTATATGCATACCTTGTGGACCAGACAAAGGATATCATGATAAACGGTGAGGCGGCTCTTGCTGTTATGTATTCAGGGGATGCGACGGAAGCGCTTTTTGAAAATGAAAGCCTTGCCTACTCGATACCCGAAGAGGGCTCAAATCTATGGTTTGACTCCATGGTAATTCCTGCGGGAGCAAGAAACCCGGAAAATGCCGAGAAGTTCATAAATTTCATCCTGGAACCGGAAAATGCCGCGCAGAATGCGGAATATGTCGGTTACTCGCTGCCGAGTGACACTGCGAGAAACCTTCAGTCTGAAGATTACAGGGACAATGAAGTATCCTATCCTGACAGGGGCATTCTTAAAAATCTCGAAGTATACAGCGATCCCGGCGAATTCATTAAATTATACGACGACATCTGGCAGGAAGTTAAAAATCAGTGATGGGAAACTTACATTTTCACTGCATTTCCCAAACCGCCAGAACAAATACAGGATAAAATCATTCCTGTAGAAAACCAAAGCCGGCACAGGTAGTCATTGAGCTACCGTGCCGGCTTTGGTTTCATTATTTATTTATTGAGTTTGAATTAATTTATTGAGTTTGAATTAATTTATTGAAGCTACGTTACCCGGGAAGATGACATGGAATGAACCCATCTGCATGACTTCCGAAGGAATGTGTGGTGTATCTACTATAAATTCGACCACTGATCCGTCTCCGCCCATGAGAGCTGTTCCGGCTTTGATGTCTCCTATAACACAGGGAAGAATAGTTCCGTTTTCAAGGACCACGTCTATTGAATCTCCTGCCTGTCCGAAAGTCGAGGCTACTGCAACCATAAATCTTCCGTTATATGTTCTTATTCCGTATTCTCCGGTTACCGCTGACTGCTGAAGTTCATACTGCACACTACCGACTGCGGATATGGCCCTGTAGTCCATGAATGACTTGAAGGATCCGACTCCCAGTGATTCAATATTGTTAACTGCAGCTTCTGTACTTTCTTCTGTTTCAGTATCTACTGTGTATTCTTCAGATACCTGGGTTTCATCATCAGTCATTTCTGATGCCTTTACTGAAAACCCTCCCCCTATTGTTATGGCTGCTGCCATGAAAATTCCAAGAATTTTTCTGAATGTTTCTGACTTCATGTGTTTCTCCTTTTACGTTGTGGTGCAGTATCTTCATGCACATTTTTTATGTCACGAGACCGATATTACACAGAAGATAAAAACAAAATATAAAGGAGGGGGAATTTCAGAGCTTTTTATGAAACAGTCAAAAGAACGTATGTTTGATTCTCAGATTGATAGCAGCGGACTTTACTTATAAAAT
Source organism: Clostridiaceae bacterium (assembly GCA_039809845.1). Lineage (GTDB taxonomy): Bacteria > Bacillota > Clostridia > Clostridiales > Clostridiaceae > JG1575. The sequence continues at coordinate 2,764 of JBDHVQ010000234.1, forward strand.
GAATTAACCGGCGGGGAAAATAAAAAGATGGGATACCGTTTAAGATATCCCATCCCGCTGTTATGATTCAATTATTTCTTTAGCTTGTCCACTGCCTTTTCAACACCGTGCTTTACATTTGTAGCAGTATCTTCAACGAAGTTCTTTATTCCTTCGCCTGGAGTTCCTGCATTTTCAACTCTGTGGCCGGCTCTTTCAGCTGCTGCCGCTGCATCATGGGCTGCATCTATAGCTTTGTTTTCTGCCCTGTCCTTGACTTCACGGCCTCTGTCTTCAACTCTTTCAGCTGCGTGATCTGCTCTTTCCTTCATGTTTTCAGCACCCTGCTTAACGCTTTCCTTTACGTTTTCTGCAGTTTCAGATATTCTGTCTTTTAATGTTTTATCGTTATTCATTTTCAAGTCTCCTTGTTTTTTAAAGGGATGTCCCTTATTGATTTGATACCTCTAT
>JBDHVQ010000235.1:0-3205 GCA_039809845.1 Clostridiaceae bacterium
AGGTTCAAAGTACTTTCTTCCGCTCTCTGTATCAGAAAGTATTATTTCGTATCTCTTTTTAAGTAGAATATCTATAAGTCCATCCGTATCTTCTGCATCGTATATGGGAACCTTGAAAAATGAACCCATACTGCTTCTTAAAAGTTTGGGATGGTTTATTCTTACCTTACGGTTGGTTAAAAATATGCCGTCGCATCCGGTAGCTTCCGCAGATCTTAGAATTGTTCCTATATTTCCCGGTATTTCAAGACCATCGAGTATCATTATTACTGAATTTTCAGACGGAACAAATTCCTCAGGCTTTCTGTAGTTTAAATGAAATACAGCGAGAAGACCCTGGGCATTTTCCTTTTCACTTAAAGTTTCAAAAATCCTTTCTGAAACTATAACCATGTTTTCCACTTTGTCTGAAAAATGGGCAATCAGTTTCTGTGATTCAGGTGTCCTTATCTGCTCGGGGCAGATGACGAGGTATTTAACCCTTATATCATATTTTTCAGCAAGGGACAGTGCCCATATACCTTCTGCGGCCGCCAGTTTTTCCGGATTTGGTTTTGTGTTTTTGTTGAGTGAAATAATCCTTTCAACTATGGGATGTTTTCTTCCTGCGAAGAGCAGCTTCCCTCCATATCTGGATTTTAAAAGTGCCGTCTTTTCATCAGTTGTAAAGGAACTTATATCCTGGAATTTTTCCTCCATGGTCCACCTAACTGTTAAGATCTATATGACAGTATCCTCCGGGATTCTTTGTAAGATAATCCTGGTGGTATTCTTCCGCATCATAGAAATTCTTAAGTTCTTCGACTTCTGTTACTATCGGTTCTGAGTAGTTTCCCCTGATTGAATCTATATAATCTTCAATTATTTTTTTATCCAGAGGGTTACTGTAGTATATTCCTGTCCTGTACTGTGTTCCCATGTCATTCCCCTGCCTGTTCATGACTGTAGGATCAATGATATGGAAAAAGACATCCAGCACATCTTTAAGGTCGCCCTCATATTCTATTTTAAGAGCTTCAGAAGCTCCTGTCATACCGGTACATACTGTCTTATATCCTGGATTTTCCATGTTGGAATTGGCATATCCAACTGTAGTATCAACTGTAAAAGGCTGCTTTTTAAAATAAGCCTCAACTCCCCAGAAGCATCCTCCTGCGAGTATTATTTCTTTCATTAATTTTCCTCCTAAAAAAAGAATCATTACCTGTTCTGCTGTATTTCAGGTTGTTGTCTATCCTGCTGTGCAATATTAATACACTGGTGCAATATAAATACATTGGTGCAATATAAATACACTGTTATCTAATGTGTTTAAAATTACTTAATGCATTTAAAATGCCGTTATTTAATATCACTGTACTTTTTTCATATTCTTAAGATAGGAGTATATATATCCACCTGTCCTCGAATATGAATCCTGTCCTTCTTCATTTCCTGTGAGTTTAAGGTATCTGTCTGAAATTTCTGTAAATACTTCTTCAGGTTTTCCCTTTCTTGAATCGACATATTCACTGTAGGATTTTAAGTCTTCCCTGAAAGTCGCCGGAAATTTTTCACGCATCTTTTCCCATTCGTTATTGCTTTTTGATTTGAGTTCATCCATCAGTCCAAGAAGTGTAACAGCCGTTGCCGAATATCTTATTCTCGGATCTTCTTCATTTCTTGAAGCTATATAAGTGACTGCCCCGGTCTCATCTTCTCCTGCAAAACCATAGGCATGGGCAAGTTCATGGTACATGACATAGTATTTTAAAAGAGGATGACAGTCGGGGTTATAGGAGCTCTCCCCTGTGAGGGGCATGAAAAAACCTTCAGTTCCGGTATAGGATATATACTTTCCGAGAAACAGCGGTTTAAGTGCTCTTAATTCTGATGAAAATGTCGCATTGGAGGAAGCCAGTTTACTGAAACTTCTGTATATGGACTCTTCAGCAGCTTCGTTATTTAAAGAATCTGTGATTTTAGGCTTTTCTGAATCCATATTTTTAATATCCTCATTGAGTTCTCCAATGAGGTAATCCGCTGACGCTACGAGCATATTGATATCAGCTTTCTGATTTTTAAGACCCAGCCTCATCTCAGCAGGTGACATTCTGTAGTTGAATCCCCAGATGAAAATAAATAATGTGATGATAATACTCATGGTAACGGTAAAGAAATTAATGAATCTTTTAAAGGGATTGAAGTTTCCCCTGATAAAGCCCTTTATCATGGATATGATTCTGAAGACAAACAACAGGATAATAAATATTATAAGTATTTCAGCAATATTCACACGGGTCCTGTCAGTAATTGATGATATGGTTTTTAAAACAGGTCTTGAAAAATACGTGTTATATCCGGATGAGATCAAAGGATTGAGAGGAGGAAATTTCATGAAGGCAATAACTGTCAGAATTAAGGTTATCAATGGTCCTATCCTTAATCTTACAAATCTTCCGTAATTCTGAGGCCTTCTTTTTTCTTCCCTGTAAAACCCATCATCCCGGATTCTTCCTGAATTTTCATCCATAGATTATTCCCGCTCCTTTGAAAGGAATGAAAAGTCAACGGGAAGTGTCCTTCCGTTTACAACGAGAAAATCAGTATCTTTAAAAAACTCATTACTGTCATCATATACACCGATTTTTTCTTTAAAATCCTGACTTTCGATATTTTCCTGAATTTTTTCCTTATCGGTAAATTTCTTCATTTCATCGAATGTATCAAATGGGATATCCATGATTTCCTCTCCCTTGACAAAAGAAAGGTAAAAAGACTCATCGGTTTTATGACCCATATCATCAAGATCCATGAATACTGTATATTTTGCTAGCATTCTCATTATTCTTCTCCTTCCTGTCCGTTTTCATCCTGTGTATTGTCATTTCCATTGTATTCTTCACCGTTATTTTCTTCTTCTTCAGTGGATGCTGCAATGGTTGTTACAGGAGAAGTAGTGTTCCGGGGTATTGTTGCTGTTGTTTCCGGGCTGGGAACTGTTTCGGGTTCCTTTTCCCTGAAGTTCATAACATTTTCAGGAATCAGCGGCTCATTTTCTGCCCTGAAAAGATCGGATGCTGTATAAAGAAGATATGCTGCAATGGCCGCCATTATTACCCAAAGAATAATATTGAAGGCCGTGTTGTTTCTTTTCATCGAGTTTCCTCCGTAGTTTTCGTTACATTTATTTTAATACACGTACTCTGTAAAATCCATTAAAGCA
>JBDHVQ010000236.1:0-3169 GCA_039809845.1 Clostridiaceae bacterium
CTGTATTTTCTTCAGGTGAGGGAATTTCATCCCCTTCTTTAATAACCATCATATTTTTGACCTGTCTTTTCATTTCAGGCTCAATTTCGGCAAAATACTTTTCAAATTCGGGCTGAAGTTTTTTCAGTTCCTCTTCATCAAATTCTTTCCTCAGTACTTTGAACATTTCATTTTCTTCTTCTTCAATGTGGTGTTTTGAAAAATCCTTTAAAACATGGCAGTTGTATTTCCACTTATCCTCTTTTTGAGGAGTGTCCATTACAACCTGGATCGCCCTTCTTATAGCATCGTGCTCTGCAATGATTTCTCCCTTTGTTTCCTTGGTCTCCTTCTTCCCGGAAAGCTTGTTGTAGACTGTATTTTCTTCGGATTCGTGATGGGAGAGTAAAAATACAGCAAGCTTTCTGAATATTTCAGGAGCCTTTTCTTCATCGTTTTCCATCTGTAGAAAGTATTTCTCAATCTCGTAGTGTTCTTTTTTGATTTCTTCAAGAATATTCATAATAATCCCCTTTTTTGCTTTTAATCTTTACATGAAAAGTATAGCATCTGGAAATTTTTTTTGATTTTCCTGCCCATAATTCAAGCAATGTCCAAAGTTTATTAAAAATAATGTAAGAATTGAAAAGACCGCCGGTGATGGCGGTCTTGAAAATATCTGTACTTTTTTGAATTACTGCTTGTCCCCGTCTTTTTTGATTGTCTTCCATACGTTTCCGACGAGATCTTCTCCCGGAGTAAGAGTTTCATCCCCTTCCTTCCAGTCTGAAGGACAGGCAGATTTTCCCTGTGAATCTCTTATTACCCTTAAAGCCCTGATCTGTCTTAATGTTTCAGATACACTTCTTCCAAGGGCAGGAGTCAGTACTTCAAATCCCTGAAGAACTCCGTCAGGATCAATTATAAACTTTGCCCTTCCATTTATTCCTGCTTCTTCATCGTAGACACCGTACTGTTTTCCTATGTTTCCATTCTGGTCTGAGAGCATTGGGAATGGCATATCCTTGCCTGAAGCTTCCTTTAATTCCTTGTCATTCCACATCTTGTGTACGAACTGACTGTCTGTACTTATTGATAAAGGAACAACATCGAGTCTCTCAAAGGCACTGAATTTGTCAGCAACTGCTGTAAGTTCAGTTGTTCAGACGAATGTAAAGTCACCGGGGTAGAAATAAAGTACAACCCATTTTCCTCTGTAGTCTTCAAGACTGAATTTACCGAATTTGCCTTCGAAATAACCGTTGGCAGTAAAATCCGGAGCATTTTTTCCAACCTGCAGCATATAGTTTCCTCCTGAAATTTCAAATAGTCGATTTATTCTCTTGTCCTATAATATTATAGGCATACTGAATAAATCCAAATCCATTATAATTCAAGATAGAACTATAAGTCGGTTGAAATCCAATTATTAACAGATTGTACTCATTCTTATATCCTCATTTTTACCTAGTCCAGTATTTTATGAATTCCCCGATTAGCCTTGCGCAGATTGCCGAAGTGGAGCCGTTGTGGTCATACATGGGCGCCGTTTCAGCAAGGGAGAATCCTCTCACTTTACCTGTTGCAATACATCTTCTTATGATATCTCTAATTTCAAAAACATTCATTCCCATGGGGTTCAATGCACTTACACCTGGCGCATAGGCTGAATCTATGACATCCATGCATATAGTGAGGTAGAGTTTATCCGAAGTCTTCATGTATTCCATGACTCTCTGAAGATCGGTATCTCCCACGAAGTGAATATCGGCACCGGCTTCCCTTGCCGTTTCAAATAAATCACATGTATTGGCAAATTCATTGATTCCAATGACACTGTATTTAAAGGGAAGATTGTTTTCCTTCCTGTGCATATAGATTTCGTGGAATGAAGTTCCTGAATTTGGTCTCGGGTTCTTTCTCATGTCAAAATGGGCATCGATATTGACAATTCCTATCCCTTCTTCCCCCATGGATTCTTCCATGGCGAGATAATAGGGATAAGAAAGGGAATGGTCCCCTCCGATTACTATTACAAAATGCCCCGCATTCATATAGGTAACTGCATGTTCTTTAAGTGCATTTCTTATGTCTTCCAGATCCCTGTCCTTTTCCTCTGCCTGACCGCCATAATATACAGGAATGTCAAAATTAGGCCACGCCATCTTTTCAAGATAACTCATTACAGTTTCAGGTCCCTTGTCAGAACCTTCCCTGCCCTTATTCCTTACAGCACCGTAGTCAGTACCATATCCTAAAAGGACAATCCCCTTTTCCTTATCCCCTGCATTTTCAGGAGTTATCTCCTCTATAATGTCCCTGAACCTTAAACCGGTTCCTTCTTTCAGATGATGTAAACTGTGTTGTTTTTCCATTTTTTCCCCCTTATTTCATAAGTAAATAGAGCACATAAACCTTATACCTTATACCTTAATAATACTGCACCTACATAAGAGTCTCATTAAAGAAGGTGTAACAGAACTAATAAGAAGATAGCAGAGGCCTGAAAACACATTTGCTCCCAGCTCCCTGCTATTTCTTATCATTTGAATGATTTTAATAAATGTCACTGAAATTTTTTACTTTACTGTTCCTTCTTCCTCTTTCTTAGTACAAAACCACCCGTCAGCATGAGAAGTCCGGATATCTTCATAATAAAATCAGATTCAAAACCTGTTCCGGGAAGGCCTGGTTTTCTGACACTGGATTTCCCGCCGTTTTTTTCAGACTCAGTAACTGAGGTGTAGGTAACTTCATCCGTTGCCCTGTCATTCTCTTCCTCTGTAGTGTTACCCATGTATGTTTCCCTTATCCAGTAACCCTTGACACCGGGTGTACGTGATATATTTATGAAATTACCTTTTCGGGAATAAACAAAATAGGTACCTCTTTCAAAGAATGCCACAGGATTTTCACCTTTCTCCAGGGATAAAATATCCCTGTAAACCGGAATTCTGGATTCAATGATTATTTCTTCAAAATCACGACTTATATCTTCATCTGGTACAACATCATCATTTTCCACGGGGATTTCATTACCTTCTTCATCTTCTTTTTCCTCCGAGGATGAGGATTCAGATGAAGCGGACGTTGCTTCAGTTGATGTTCCGGTTGTTGTTACTGTGGTTTCGTCTGGCACTGTTGGTTTGGTTGTTTCACTTGTGCCTGGTTTGGTTGTTATTTCAGGTTT
>JBDHVQ010000237.1:0-3148 GCA_039809845.1 Clostridiaceae bacterium
GAAAAGTAATAAATCTTTTTCCATCCTTTTCAAAAATCTTCTTTTCAAGTATTTTCATTCTATTTTCTTTCTCCATGATTTCTTAAATCTCTTAGTTCCTGAATTTCTGAATAATGATGTATGTATCATATTGTTGTCTGTCATCTTCTTTTTTTCCTGAAAAGTCTTTGTAAATACATACGATTAAATCATCCTTTAAATGATACGTGATTACCTGGGTGTAATGTTCAGTATAATAAAAACTTAATTTTTATAAGTTTATAAATGCAATAAGGAAAATATTCCTTTAGATACCGGTGTAGACACTGTCCTGGATTTATTTTTTACTGCAGAAAATCCCCCTTGAATCAGGAGGATTTTCGCTGTTTTTATTTATTTACGTATGATTTTTAAATTCTTTTTTTAAATTCTTTTTTTAAATTCTTTTTTTAAATTCTTTTTTTAAGTTCTTCGGTGAGTTTATCGTTGAGGATTGTGATGTGGGTTCCCTTCATTCCGAGGGATCTTGACCTTATGACTCCTGCAGATTCGAATTTTCTTAGGGCATTTACTATTACTGACCTTGTGATTCCCACCTTGTCAGCTATTTTTGATGCCACAAGGAGTCCCTCACTGCCGTTTAATTCCCTGAATATATGTTCAACGGCTTCAAGCTCACTGTAGGATAGGGTATTGATTGCAAGTTCTACAATTTCCTTTTTCCTCGTCTCTTCTTCCATTTCTGCCTTCCTGGTCCTTAGTATTTCAATTCCCACTATGGCAGCTGAATATTCGCAGAGAATGAGGTCATCTTCTGTGAGTTGTCTTTCATAGCTGTTGACTATTATGGTTCCAAGTCTTTCCCTGTTCCCTGTCACAGGTATTATTGCAGTATTCTTCTTTCTCCTGTCGAGTCCTTTTTCTATATTAAGTACCCTTTCATCGGTGGAATCAAGGTTGATTGTGGAATCTGAAACCGAGAGGAGTTTTTCATTGTATTCATCCGGATATTCAAGGTCCTGCAGTACATTCCTGTAATTGTCCATGGGAGTGAAGGCAAGGGCATGTTCGTAGCCTAAAACCTTTCCCTTCCTCGAGAGTATGTACACATTGGAATCGAGTTCTTCACTGAGAATTGTGGAGATATCGCTGAACTTCACCGGTTCATATCCCGATCTCTGTAATATTCTGTTGAGCCTTCTTGTTTTCTTCAGTAAAGACATTGCCGCACCTCAAATTATATTATCGCCTGACGCTCTAATATCCTAACACAGGAAAGTGTAATTTTCAATGAATACTGAATATTCTTGAATTTTAAAAAAATTCTCTGTTCAAAAGATCCGGCTCAGTCATTTTTCTATGATTCTTCTGCTTCCTTTATAGGTTCCACATGTTTACATTGTTCGTTTGAACACTGGTAGAATGCTCCCTTTGATTTCGTAAACCTCTTGTACATGAATGTTCCGCAGACGGGACAATTGACTTCTGTCGGTTCATACCAGGAAACGAAGTCGCATTCAGGATATCTTGAGCAGCCGTAGAACTTGTTGCCCTTTCTGCTCTTTTTTTCAACGACTTCCCCTTCTCCGCACTTTGGACACTTTACACCGAGTTTTACGACTATGGGTTTTGTGAATTTACATTCAGGATAATCGGGACATGCGAGGAACTTTCCGAACCTTCCTCTTTTTACGACCATGTTTTTTCCGCAGATATCGCATTTTTCATCGGATACTTCATCTTCTATGGTGATCTTTGAAACTTCCTTCTCGGCATGGTCAAGATCTTTCTTAAGAGGTCCGTAGAATTCAGAGACTACCTTTCTCCATTCTTCCTTACCTTCCTCCACAGAGTCAAGTCTTCCTTCCATGTGGGCTGTGAATTCCACATCCACTATTCCCTTGAAGTATTCTGTCATTATTGAATTTACGATAGTTCCAAGTTCAGTCGGTACCAGCTGCTTTTTGTCCCTTTCAATATAGCCCCTTGTTTCTATGGTCGATACTGTCGGTGCAAAGGTTGAAGGTCTTCCTATTCCCTTTTCTTCAAGCGCCTTGACAAGGGTTGCTTCTGTATATCTTGCAGGCGGCTGGGTAAAGTGCTGTTCAGGATTGATCCCTGAGCATTTCAGATCTTCGCCTTCTTCAAGTATCGGGATGGATGTATTTTCCTCATCATCATCCTTCACTTCATATACCTTCATGAAGCCGTCGAATCTGACTTTATAGCCCGATGCCCTTAAAGTATACTTTCCGTTTTCAAATTCCGCGCTGACAGTATCTAATACCGCTGAATTCATCTGGCTTGCGGTAAACCTCTGCCATATGAGTTTATAGAGCTTATACTGTTCCGGCCTTAAATATGATTTTATACTGTCCGGTGTTATTGAAACATCCGTGGGTCTTATGGCTTCGTGGGCATCCTGTATGTTCTTCTTGCCCTTATATACTTTTGGTGTGGAAGGAGCATACTCCGGTCCGTAGGTGTCCGAAATATATTTCAAAGCTTCCTGCTGGGCAGAATCCGCTATTCTTACAGAGTCTGTCCTCATGTAGGTGATAAGTCCCACCTGACCTTTTCTGCCTATTTCCAGTCCTTCGTAGAGCTGCTGCGCTATGCTCATTGTCCTTCCCGCACGGAAGCTCAGTTTATTTGAAGCATCCTGCTGAAGTGTCGAGGTTGTAAAAGGAGGCAGGGGGTTTCTCTTTTTTTCACTTCTCGTAACTTTTTTAACTGAGAATTTTCCTTTTTCAAGTTCCTTTTCTATTTTCACTGCTTCCTCTTCATTTCTGATTTCAGCTTTTTTGCCGTCAATGAGAGTAAGCTTTGCAGTTACCTTCGATCTGTCCTTTAAAAGATCGGCAGTTACTGTCCAGTATTCTTCTGAAACGAATTTTTTTATTTCCTCTTCCCTGTCAACGATGAGTTTTAGGGCAACTGACTGCACCCTTCCTGCGGATAAACCCCATTTGACATTTTTCCAGAGTATGGGACTTATTTCATATCCCACAAGGCGGTCGAGGACTCTTCTTGCCTGCTGGGCATCGACCAGGTCCATATCTATTGCCCTTGGGTTTGCGACTGCCTTTTTGACTGCATCCTTTGTTATTTCATTGAATTCTATTCTTATTTTTTTGTCTTCATCGAGCTTAAGGATATTTGCAAGGTG
>JBDHVQ010000238.1:0-3139 GCA_039809845.1 Clostridiaceae bacterium
AAAATCAGGTTATATAACCAAAATATAAAAACAAATACATGAGGTGTAAAATGAAAATACTAGTGGTAAACTGCGGATCTTCTTCTCTTAAATATCAGCTGTACGATATGGAAAATGAAACCGTAATGGCAAAGGGACTCGTTGAGAGAATAGGCATTGACGGATCCCAGCTGACACACAGAGTTGAAGGAAGGGACAAGTATATAGTACAGACTCCCATGAAGGACCACAAGATTGCAATACAGCTTGTTCTTGATACTCTGACTGATGAAGAGCAGGGAGTTATATCTTCTCCTTCAGAAATCACTGCAGTAGGTCACAGAATAGTTCACGGCGGCGAAAAATATGCCCATTCTGTAAAAATAGATGAAGATGTTTTAAAGGAATTAAGGGAAGTTTCAAAGCTTGCACCTCTTCACAATCCACCTTCACTCATAGGTATTGAAGCATGTATGGAAATCATGCCTGAAACTCCGATGGTTGCTGTGTTTGACACTTCATTCCACCAGACTATGGAACCAACTGCCTTCATGTACGCACTTCCATACGAAATGTATGAAAATGACAGAATCAGAAGATATGGTTTCCACGGAACATCACACAAATATGTTTCTTTAAGGGCAGCTGAACTTTTAGGCAAGGCTCCTGAGGAATTAAACATTGTTACATGTCACTTAGGAAACGGTTCTTCACTTACAGCCGTACAGGCAGGAAAGTCAGTTGACACATCAATGGGATTCACTCCCCTTGCAGGTCTTATCATGGGAACAAGGACAGGGGACATGGACCCTGCCATAGTTACATACCTCATGAATGAAAAGGGAATGGACTGCAAGACAGTTGACAATATAATGAACAAGCAGTCAGGTGTTCTTGGCATCTCCGGTGTTTCTTCAGACTTCAGGGATATCGAAAATGCAGCTGCAGAAGGAAATGAAAGAGCAAAGCTCGCCCTTGATATGTTCTACTACAGAGTCAGAAAGTACATCGGTTCATATGCTGCCGCAATGGGTGGTGTTGATGCCATAGTATTCACTGCAGGACTTGGTGAAAACTCTCCCGAAGCCAGGGAAGAAATCCTTAAGGGACTCGAATTCATGGGCTTTGAAGTAGACCACGACAAGAACAATGTAAGAGGCGAAGAAGTAATATTCAGCAAGGACGGATCAAAGGTTTCCCTCCTCGTTGTTCCTACAAACGAAGAACTTATGATAGCAAGGGATACTATGGAAATAGTAAATGCATAAGACTCATAAATAAAGAAAGACCGGAGAGGAAATCCACATGGGGTTTCCTCTCCGGTCTTTCAGCTTATTTTTGGCTAATCAACAAATTATTATTATGGTGATTTATGCCGGATACTCATCGGGGAGCAGTTTTTAAGGTCTTATTTTATTGGTTTACTTTTCCGGAGTAAGCCATTCAGTATCCCTTCTCATAATGCTTTTGATGATTGAATCCATGGGAAGAGTAAGGGAACCTGTTTCATATGTAAAAGTATGGGTGAGTCTGAAGGAAACGTAGTGTTTTCCATTTGTTTCAGTAACTTTAAAGTCTTCAGGAACTGCTTCAAAGGCTTTTTTTAGTGTACTGAGAAGTGGGACATCAGTTTCTTTTCCGTTTCCGTAATTTTCTTCAAATCCCTTTTTAAGCTCTTCCGCTCTCTCCGAAGAGTCAGTTTCAAGAACAATGAGGTCGGTAACGAGTGTTTTGCCGTCATTTTGACCTTCAAGATATTCACTGACTATAAGGTATTTGTATGCCTGTGGGGCAGAGGGAACAGCTGATTTCATTGGAGGGAAATAAGGTTCATACTTCATCCTGTAAAGCTTGTCTTCTCCGATTCCGGAAATAACTGAAAGAATCTCTGCTAGTGTCTTTGGGTAATCATTTCCTTCCTGGGGTTTCAGTGAATTTACTACGGCATTTTTAAAAGCCCCGCCTGCCGTTGAATAAAATATCTGGGAATTGTTGAATGCAATGGGGAAGTGCTGTCCCATTTCTCCGCCGAAAAGAAAGTTTTTGTCCGCTTTTTCGAGTTCAACGTTCATACCTTTGTCAAGGCTTCCTTCATAAAGGTAAAGTGATGTGTCGCCCTCGACTGATGCATCTTTTGTATAACCATTTTCTTTTAATATCCCTGTAAGTTTTTCACTGTCGAAATTCCCTGTAAATTTTGAAAATACGGTGGGAGGAAGACCTGCTGTCAGATAACTCTCTGCAGAAAAAAGATCAAAACCGGATTTTTCACTGAATTTCAATGGATCAGTTACGGGAAAAGATTTGATATTTATTCTCATAAGATAATCCTTATATACCGATTTATCGGCTGACTTTTCATATTCTTCTGTAGTTTCGGGGGATTCAAGGCCTTTAACCTCATTTTTCAGCACTTTGAAATCCGTGTATTCAAACGGAGATTTTTCAATAAGAAAATAAGGAATAACAAGATTAGTTCCTCCACTGATTTTATTGTCAGCATTTTCCGGTGTTGAAGCAGGTCCCGGCTGGGAAACGGAAGGAACACCAGAGGCATACGAAAAAGAGGCAGGTAAAATAAGAGCGGTTAAACTCAGACACAGTAATGCAGAAAGGAACTTTCTTTTCATGATTTTTCTCCTGTTTTAGGTATTAGTAAAGAATTCTATTCTGATGATAATCCTTTTTCACATTAAATAAATATTAATTTTTGGAAAACGGTTGTAGAAACCAGGAGTTATCAATAAAACTGAAATTCAAAAAGAATCAGCAGCTGAAGAAATCAATGGAATTATATTTAATGAACCAAGTATTTTATTAGCACAATGCAGAACTTGCATAATTCCAAACTTGCATAAGTCGTTATCTGGAGTTTTAGAAAGCACCAGGGAAAGAATAATTTCATGAGAGTAACACTAAATCAGGCTAAATGAATGAGGGGGGAATTCATAACAGAAACAACACATATATGATTCCGGATAAAAAATTTATTGTGTTGGAATATGCGATACATTATCAGAAGATATCATTAAAGGAGATTGATTGATATGGTAACCAACAAAACAGCAAGTGTAAATGTAAGAATACAGGAAAATATAAAACAGCAAGCTGAACAGATCCTGGAAACCATAGGTATTTCCAGAACTACAGCAATTGATAT
>JBDHVQ010000239.1:0-3126 GCA_039809845.1 Clostridiaceae bacterium
TATTTTCTGCCGAAAATGTAAGATGTCATGGAAATGGTATCAAGTTCACCTGATTTATTGAGTACTTCAATACTCTCATTTTTTTCAGCTGCACCCAATATATAAAGAAGAGGGATAAAGTGATCGGGTGTAGGTACTGCGTATTTATAGAGGGGATTATTCCTGATTTTAAGGATATCATCGTAATTCCCCGACATTATTATTTCTCCGACAGCATCATCGAATCTTCTTCCGTCTTCACTCATGGTGTCTGACTGCCAGTTTACCTTTCTTAAGTTATGAAGGATATTTCCCGAAGACATTACAAGAATTCCTTCTTCTCTTAATGGTTTTAATAGTTTTCCGATTTCAAAATGTTCTTGAAATGATTTTCTGAAATCCACCGAGAGCTGAACTACGGGGATGCTGTGATCGGGAATCATATGGATAAGTACTGACCAGGCTCCATGGTCAATCCCCCATTCATCATTTATTTTCACCTTGTCTCCCAGAAGTTCCCTAACCCTTTCAGTAAGAGGTGAATACCCCGAAACGGGGTATCTGACTTTATAGAGTTCTTCAGGAAACCCTGAGAAGTCATAAATCTGTTTTGGTTCTGAAGCACTCTGAATAAAGGTACCATCTGTGTACCAGTGTGCCGAAATCATCAGAATGGCACGGGGTTTACTAATCCCATCCATGAAATGACTCATTTCTTCTGTAAAATTATTTTTAATGACTGCATTCATCGGCGATCCGTGACCGGCAAATATAAGCGGCATTTTATCTGTCTGCATTTTTTACCTCAGTTAATTCAATTCCGGTTTGGCTTTTTACCTGGAATAGAGTGTTTTTTCCTTACCAATTACTTTTTTATCTTACAAAATTTGTCCATACCCTTTTATCTTCTGCAGGGAATGGAATTTCCTTTTTTCCTGCATCGATTACTTTAAGAAGCCATGCCATTGACCTTGCATTTTTACGAATGGTCTGGATACCTTCCTTATCCTCGAGTACTTCTCCTTTTGCTGCCCCATATGCAGCTGTCCAGTATTGACTTGGCGGAATGACAGTTTCTGCAAGATTAAGATAGTTGTTCAGCTGGTGGGCTGTATCTACACCGCCAGCCCTTCTTACAACAGAAACGGAAGTTGCAACCTTGTATCTGAAATAGCCTGAACTTGTATAAAATACTCTGTCGAGGAATGACTTCATCGTTCCTGCGATACCTGCATAATAAGTGGGAGAACCAAGAATAAATCCATCTGCTTCGCGCATCTTTTTTGCTATCTCATTAACCGGATCCTTTTTAAAAACACACTGGTTTTCTTCAGAATCATAACAGTAACCGCACCCTATACATCCGTGAATATCCAAATGCCCGATCTGGATAATTTCAACTTCTATCCCCTGTCCTTCCAGTTCGTCTGCCATAATCTTAAGTACCTGGGATGTGTTTCCATCTTTCCGCGGACTTCCGTTAATTGCTATTACCTTCATAGAGCTGTCCCCCTTTTATTTATTAAGGTCAGTATACCATTATGATTATCATTTATCCTTTATTCCGGATTCTATACCGTAAAAATTTATTTGTTTCAGCCGGAGAATGAAACCGTCACTTGATAATAATGACCCATTCCATTTTCTCCCAAAGATACCGCAAATGTCTCATACATACTTCTGGGGTAATTTCCTGAATATTCATCTTCATAGAAGCATACGATGGTGAACATGCCTTCTTGTATCAATAGAATTGATCAGTAATTCTGTACTGGTTTTTCGCATCTGTATATGTACAGATAATGAAGTCTGGTATTAGACTGTTATTTATATAATATATACGGAGGTTGTTTCATGGATAACACTAAAACACACACTGACTTAACAACGAGGAAGCTTGCAAGGTTTGCACTCCTCACCGCACTCAATATTGTTGCTTTCTTTATTCATTTCAGGGCACCATGGGGTACAGTACACCTTGGTAATATCATGATATTCATGATTGCGATTATCTTCGGAAAAGAAGAGGGTATGGTAGCCGGCGGTCTTTCAGCCGCAATGTTTGACTTCCTTGGAGGGTACGGAGATTATGTATTATGGTCTCTTGTAATCAAGGGACTGACCGGATGGGTTGTCGGTTACACTGCCCATGCAGGAAATAAAAAGGGACAAAGTCTGCCAGTTAATATTCTTGCATGTATTCTGGGTGGTATTGTGAGTCTTGTAGGGTATGAAATTGCCTATATATTCATGTACGGTTGGGCTGCAGCCATTACGAAAATACCTTCATCACTTATTTCAACTGCTGTCGGCATGGTCGGCATTCCCCTTGCTATGCTTATAGGACCAAGACTTAAAAAAGCAGGACTCATGAGAGATTAACCGGTAAAACACAAAAACACCTGACAGTGATAAACTGTACAGGTGTTTTTGTGTTTTAAATATTCATTTGTTCTGTTGTGAGGGTCAGAATAAATACAGGCTGCCGTCCCCACCGTTTGACTTCTTTATAATTTACAACTTACTAAAACTGTAAATCTTCCCTTGCAACTTTTCCATCTTCGTTCTGACTGAAAGCTGTAACTTTAGCTACAAAAGGAACTCCGTCCTTCTTATCGCATTCAATCTGGTGGATTATCTTTGAAGAAGGTTCTCCTTCTTTTGCAAATCCTCTTAATATCTTCATCAAAGAAACGGGCTGTTCAGGTTCTTTAATGGAAATTATAGCTGAATCGGGCTTCTTCAGTGCTTTTGCAATAAGGTCTTCAAAGTCAACATTTGGATTTCCGGGAATAAGGTAATATTTCGCATCCTTTTCCAGATCTTCAGGCTTTTTAACCTGAACTGTGTCGTACTGCTTTTTAGTTACAGCCATAAGGTTAGCCATAAAGTTACGTGTACCTGCAGATCTGTGTCCTGCGATAATGATGGATTCACCTTTATTGATGGCTTCTTCGATATAATTACCTACTGTTTCATTGAAAAAACCGTCATCTACAAATTTCTGAATAAATGGATTCATTTTTTACTCCTCTTCTTTATATAGTTTTTTTAATATTAACCCTTTGTCTGAAATATTAATTAAGATCTCCACTATATTATAGCAAATCACGAGCAGAATTGTCGGGATTTGTTTTATTCATTTTT
>JBDHVQ010000240.1:0-3088 GCA_039809845.1 Clostridiaceae bacterium
CTTCTCACCGCCTGTCACTTCATCCTTCTGTTCACGCCTTAATGTGAAATACCTCACTGTCACTATGGTAAACCAGAGTGCGAGTGCAGCGAAGGTTATTCTCATATTTTCATGTCTTATCTTACCCTGGAGATGAAAATACACAAGGAGACCGTATATTACCATGCCGTTGACGGCAGTATTTCTTGTGGTGCTTAGTTCCTTTTTGATATTCATTTTATCCTTCCTGATATTATATCGTGATATTTTCCTTAATTTACCTGTATTTACCAGTATTTTCCTGGTTCCATTATTCTTTATGATTTACTCCCTGTCTGAAGTTTCATTTTCTTCTCCATGGTTATTCATACCGGAGTCTTCCCTTATATATACTGATACTGAACCGCCGTTACATTTAAATAACCCGTTTCCTTCTTCATCGAGGGTAACTTTTTCATTGACATTTCCCATGTAGTCATACCATACGGATCCTGCGCTGAGTTTTCCTGCGTTCATGGATTTTTCCCCGCCTTCACCGTTTGACATGATACATACAAGTCCTCCGGGATGTTCTTTGTCGCCTGATCTTACCCAGCCAACTACATTGCTGTGGTCAAAGTAGTCCGTCTGATCCCCGTAGGCTCTTAAGTTTCGGAGTTCAAGGAGCTTGTCTATCATTTCTGTCTGGGGTTCAATGGGATTTTCGCCCTTTATTCCGTAGTAGTCTCCGTAGAAGATACAGGGGTATCCGTCTTTTCTCAAAAGGATTATGGCATGGGAGAGTGGCTTGAACCAGGGCTCTACGAAGGATTCCAGCGCCTGTCCCGGCTGTGAGTCGTGGTTGTCTGAAAAGGTCACTGCAAGTTCAGGGTGCTGTACAACAAGGGTCCCGTCGAATATCTTTCTCATGTCGTAGTACCCGCCTGATTTACTGGCTACGTGCATGTTGAAGTGGAGCCTTACATCAAAGAGATCCATAAGGTAGTCCACCCTTGAAAGGTAGTCATTGCATTCGTTGGAATCCTGGTTCCAGTATTCTCCCACAAAGTAGAAGTCTTCTGAGAATTCTCCCCTTATCATCTTGATAAGATCTCTTATGAAGAAGTCGTTGATGTGTTTTACCGCGTCAAACCTGAAACCGTCAACTCCGGTTTCTTTAATGAACCACCTTGCCCAGTCCCTTATTTCTTTCACCACATCAGGATGTTTGTAATCTATGTCGTTGAACATCAGGTAGTCAAAATTTCCGTTTTCGTATGTCACTCCCTGATTCCATCCCTTGTTGATACCCTGTATCATATAAACTGCTCTTTTTCCGTTTTCGGAATTGAAGTCGGTTCCTGTAAAGTGTATCCAGGACCATTTGAATTTTGAATACTTATCCCCTCTTCCGGGAAACGTGAATTTTGTCCACGCCTTTATTTTATAAGGTTCTGATATGGGTTTTGTCCTGTCGGAAGGGTCCATCTCGACAACTTCAAAAGTTTCTTCGCCGTCGCCGTTTGCCTTGTGGTTTAACACCACATCTGCATACACCTGCAGTCCTTCTTTCTGAAGGGTCTTTATACAGCTTAAAAGTTCGTCCTTTGTACCGTATTTAGTCGGAATTCCACCCATCTGGTCAAATTCTCCGAGGTCATACAAGTCATATACACCGTACCCCGGATCAAAGCCCGAGGTCGCTTTAAAGCACGGAGGTATCCAGACTGCAGTTATTCCCATTTTTTTAAGGTGGTCAGCATCTTTTTCAAGTCTCTTCCATAAGTCGTTCTGCGTGTCCATGTACCACTCAAAGTACTGCATCATTATTCCGTTTCTCATGTCATTCCTTCCCGCTGCAATAGAGCGATGCAAGTTTTTCTGTCTTTTCACGGAGCTTTTGTCTTAATCCTTCCGGCTCGACAAGTTTTACTCCATCCCCCTGGGTTAGGAGAAAAAATACTATCCCGTCCCCGAAGAGTTCCCCCGAGAAGATATAATCATAGGTCCCGTCATCCCCCTGGGTATATTCAGTATTTCTGATGCTTTTAAAATCGGGGAGATGGTCGGTTACAGTTTCAAAGGAAAATTCCTTTACGAGGAGCTTTATTCTGTTTATTTCCCCACCGAACATGAACTGTATTCTTTTTCTGTATTCCCCTTCCCTGAACCTTCTCTTTTCAGGTACTCTGAAGGATTCTGATAGAATCTCAAGTTCCTTTATCCTGTCGAGCCTGTATATGGTTGGGTTTTCATCACCCCTTATAATAAAGTGTTTTTCCCTGTCTATATTCTGTATGTTGGCCGCGAGGTAAAAGTAGTATTCGCTGAATATGATTCCCAGAGGTTCCAATATTCTCTCCCTGGTACTTCCGTCGCTCCTCTCGTACTGAACCCTTACGATTCTGTGTGAAGACACTGCCTTTGAAAGGTCGAGGAGAATATCAAGGAGCGGAAGACTGTGGGTAGGTTCCGAATAATTGAACCATTCATTTTTAAGGATATCTTCTATAAACTCCCTGTCCTTTGGCATGACTGAAGATGTGATGAGTTTTTCAATTATCCTGTCCATCTCTTCTTCATTTAGTCCCCTTGAATCCAGGAGTATCTTTGATATGGCAATTATTTCCGCCCTTGAAAGATACCTTGTCTCAGCGTTCACCATCCTGTAGGATGCCCTTTCATTCCTGGCTTCCGTCTCGTTCACTATTTCAAAACCTTCATTTTTTTCAAGGTTATAATCTGCCACGAAATTCTGAATCAGTTCCACGGTCCTTGTTATGGTTCTTCCGCTTACTCCGTATTTTTGTGCAAATTCATCCGCACTTATACTTTCCCCTGAAATAAGCCGGGTATAGAGGTCGAGGAGCCTTTCTTCCCTGGTTGTTTTACTGGTTTCTCCGCCACGGGAGGAACCGCCTGCGGTGCGTCCCATCTTAAACCACCTTTATATTTTTTATTCAATGAGATATATCCGCGGAATGATTTCTCCTAAGATATATCTTTAAAAATAATCCAAAAGAGGGACCGGCAGGGCCGGTCCCTCAGATTCCATTATAAAGCATTTTATCTTTTTAAATGGAATAACATATAAAATTAACGGATTTCGAGTATATCGAACTGTTCTCCC
>JBDHVQ010000241.1:0-3084 GCA_039809845.1 Clostridiaceae bacterium
AAATTAAATACTGTAAACATAATTTATCACTCCCAACTTAATTTACTTAGATTTAACATTACGCAATTATAACATATTATAAATTTTATTGTTACCATGCATATCATATTAATTTACCAATTCATTTATTATTCAATGTTAATTTCATATTAAGTTTAGATTAATCTCTTTACATAAATAATACCCCGGGGAAACCCGGGGCTTAAAATCAATCTTCTTCTCTTTTTATTAAACTTTCCATACAAATTTCAGGCATTTCTAACTCCCGGATCCTGTTACTTCTTTATAATACCGAAAGTATCTATGATGTATGGATCTCCGCCTTTCTTCCTGTTTCTTTCATATACCACTGCAGTGAGTTCCGTGCTGTCTACAGAGAATTTCACAAATGGCTGAATGTTGCTCCTTGCAGGTATTTTGGGGTCGGATGGGTCCGGACCATAAACCGCAGCACTGTTTTCATCTGCCTCTGAAAAGAGTGCATAGGATGTTTCATCCATTTTGGAGTTCTTATAATATACTTTTAGTCCTGCAGTGGCAGGTATCATGTAAACAGTTCCGTCAGGATTGGCACGATAGGAAATTTTCTGACCGTCGAGTTCCATTTCCTCTGCGGTTGCAGGAGCGGCTTCCCGTTCTTTATCGGAAGAGTCCTTGCATAAATGTCGTCGTGCCCCGTAATACCAGGTCCACACCAAGTTAAGTCATAAGTTTTGGCAGGAATGTCCTTGCTCCGTTTTCATCCTTTATGCCTTCATCTGTGGCATGGTTTGAAGTGGTGTATGGTCATTTATGTGTAACCGTTATTACCCACTGGTTTTCAGGATTTTAATTGGCTTCAGCCACATCCTTTTTAAGTCATTCTATCTGATGCGGTGTGAAGTCTCTGTATTCCTTTGAATCTTCATTGTTGTTAAACACAACAAAATGCGCATTAGGAATAATATGCACTTCTCTTTATATCTCAGCCTTCTGCTGCTTTTAAGTTGAAGTGTTCAATTAAGCTTTCGGGGACTTCATCTTGGTTTCCCGCAGCTGTCATAAGTGTAGTTGATAAAGCTGCATTGTCTGAAGCATGGAGCACCCATCCCGATTGGTCTTCATTCGCACCTGTATCCACCACATCACCCCACCACATCACCGTTTATCATCTTGAAGTCATCTACCTTGTTGTTGGTTGCAGCATCCTGTCCAAGAACGTCCATGGAAAGACCGCTGTCGATCCTTACACAGTTTTCGCACTTACCTGTAATACCCATTTCAACCATAAATCAGAAGAATCTTCGCCGTCCTGGTGTATTTCAACTGCGACAGTATTCTTTCCTTCTTTATGGACATACACAGGAAGATGAAAGTTCTTCTTTAGAAGAGAACTTTGCATGGGTATCAAATTTAACTTCTTCCTTGTCATCTATGCCTTTTCTGAATGCTTCCTTTCAGTTGATATAGACAACGGCACCGTCATCCACATGGATGCAGCATTCAAAGGTCTTGAAATCTTTGAGGGAAGATACATCAAATTCTGTCACTGTGTATGTGGTCATATATTTGTTGTTTTCATCAGGTCCGAATGAAACTTCTGTCGCAAGGGGACGTGTAGGATCAGTTTCAGAGAATGCCTCTTTGAATCCAAGGGGTGCCTTTCCCTTTTTATATGAAGAAGAATTATATTCAGTATTTATGAATTCCTGGCCTAAGTCCTTGAATTCATCGTTATATTTCCATTTCTGGTCCCTCGGAAGTACAACGGTGCTCTCTGAATTTTCAGATGCATTGGAAGAACAGCAGAATATGTGCTTGAAGACTCTTCACCTGCAATACTGGTGTTTGAAACAGATAAAGAATTAAAGCGGAAGAAGGTGTACCGAATAACACTGTAAGAAAAAGGAGTGATGAAGCTGCTCTATTAAATAAAGATCTTTTTCCCATGATAACCCTCCGAAAATATATATGTATTCCACGGACTATCATACTATCAGCTGACTATTCCCTTACGGTAATGCCGAAACAATATTCTTGTAATTCACGGGAAGTCAGACAAATCAGTCAGATTTTCAGGTTGCCTTAAAAACTCTGTCCAATTCTTAAACAGTATTAATATGTGGTATAGATTCTGTGAAATATGACTCCAAAATTAAAATAAAGATTCTCATTGGCTTATATTTAATGTAGAAACAAACTCAGAAAAACTAAATAGTCACTGAGGGTCATAAACCCTTATAAAAAGGAGGTTTCATATAATGAAACAGGATAAGGAAAATTTAAAGAGACCGGAAACGGACGAAAAGAACCAGGCATCGATGAAAGAAAACAAGAATAAAGACAATGAAAAAGAAATTAATTCTGCGGGCGAAGAAGTTCTTCCCACAGGAATAAAACCCGACGGAACAGCAATACCAAGGGATTTTGAAGGACATATTCCAACTGATGTGGATAATAGCAATATAAATGAAAAGAATCCCAATACTGAAGAGAAGAATATAGGTAAGGAATTCAATCAGTCAAAGGATGAAAAGTTCTGAAAGGCAGACCAGGAACTTTATACTCCAGATTCAGAGATGGTACCTGAGAGTGAATCTGCCAGGAAGATAGCCGAAGAAAAAAAGGAAGAGGAAGAAAATCAAGGTAATCAGGAAGTAAACCCTGAGACCTATGTTCCGATGAATGAATCTTCGGAAGCCACTACAGGCATTACTCTTCCTCAGGATATGAAGTACAGGAAGTAATTTTCACCCTCCAATATACACCTCATGAATATTTAACCTCGCCTGCAGGAATTCCTTGCAGGATTTTTTACGTCATACCTTTTAAGCAGGCTTAAATACAACTCCATTAATACAGAATTATTTCACCCGGTGTAATTCAGCAGAGCTATATTACATTCAGATTAAATTATTTCGGTTAAATATGTATTATCGATATTTTTTACGTACAAAATAAAAACCCCGGATAAACCGGAGTTTTTGTATAAAACTATCTCTTTGAGAACTGAGAAGACTTTCTCGCCTTTTTGAGACCGTATTTTTTTCTTTCCTTCATCCTTGAATCTCTGGTAAGGAATCCGGCTCTTTTTATCTGTCCCTT
>JBDHVQ010000242.1:0-3077 GCA_039809845.1 Clostridiaceae bacterium
TTTTACTTTAATTTCATTGGATGGAAGTCAAACTCTTCCCATATATTTGTTATAATATAAATAATGTAAAGGTGCACAAAGCCATCCAGATAAAAAATATTCGAGGGGTATATTCAGAAACAGATATTCAGAAGAAAGTAATCAAAGGAAAGTAATCACATCGATTCAAGAAAAGTAAACCCATGAAAGTAAACCCAGAAAAGGAAACATAATAAGAAAAACGGCATAAGTAATCGCAGAATAATATTAAAATGAAACTACTGTTTTCCAGGCAGACAGCTGTTCAAAGAAAATACAGAATGTAAGGAGATGAAAAAAACATGAAACCTGAAAAACTAACATTTCTTACTCTACCTACACCTATTTTGTATCTCCCGTCCGTTTCTCAGGATCTTGGAGTTGATTTTTATATCAAAAGGGACGACATGACCGACATCGGCGGGGGAGGAAATAAGCTGAGAAAACTCGAATACATAATGAAGGAAGTCAAAGATGGCGGATACACCAGGGTCATTACAACAGGGGGTGTCCAGACCAACCACGGAAGACTGACGGCCGCTGTTTCTTCAATACTTGGATTAAAGTGTTCAGTAATCTCCATTGGAGAATACCCCGGGGAACTTACCGGTAATATGCTTTTATCCCGGATACTGGGAGCTGAAATAATAATAAAGAAAGATGACGGACGGAATCAGGATACTCAGTATGAGGAACTGATTTTTACAATGAAACAAAAATATGAAAAAGAAGGGGAGAGGGTATATGTGATTCCGATGGGCGGTTCTTCCCCTGTGGGAGCCTTAGGGTATTTCGACTGCGGAGAAGAGATTAAAAAGGATATTGAGAATAATTCCATTGAAAATCCCCATGTTTTCTGTGCCGTGGGAAGTCTTGGAACATTTGCAGGACTTTATTCTTCACTGCAGGTGAGAACTGAAAAAGTTCCTCTTTCCGGAATTGCTATCATGAAATACAGTGAAAAGAGTGAGAAAAAACTTGAAAATCTTATAGAGAATACATTGAATCTTACAGGTGAAACAGAATCGCCTGAAACCAATGAAACCAATGAAACCAATGCAGGAAATGGAAAGAAAGTAAAATTTCCATACACAGTTCCAGACATCAGGACTGAACTCCTCTTTGGAAACTACAATGAAGAATCACCGGAAGTTCGGAATGCAGTATATTATATGGCAAGGAAAGAAGGAATATTTTTAGATCCTTGTTATACAGGAAAACTATTTGCAGGAATTCTTAAGATGGCTGAAAACGGAGAACTTCAAGGTAAATCAGTCATCATGGTTCATACAGGGGGATTGCCGGGTCTTTATACACCCCACCACAGAAGGGAAATGGAGAAGGAACTCTCCTCAGGAATTGTACTTGCAGATTAGAGGTAATAGTTACTTTTATGAATAATGATGAGGTCTCATCATTGTGAATGGAAATAACCTTCTGTTAACAGCATATCTTTTTAACGGTGTTATAATTTCCCTGAAAACGACCTTTGTTAAATACAAAAATGTCGATATTAATATAGCTGACAGTATAAAGGAGAAGGGAAATGAATACGGGAGAATTCAAAAGTCCGGAAGAACTTTATCTTGAAATAAAAAACCTATATGCTTACGTTGCTGAAACCGGCGGGAAAAATTACAGTCAATGGGAAGATAAGATTGAAAGAGAAGAATTTAGATCTTCTGCAAAAAACCTTCTTTATTACCTTTCTTTAAGACAGAAGGACATAAGACAGATACAGAATGATCTGATTCCTCTTGGGTTGTCATCCCTTGGAAGACTTGAATCAAAAACACTTGCTACTTTGGAATCCGTCCTCGCAGCACTTGAAATGGTCACAGGACTTGAAAGACAATTTTCATTTCCTCCGCGGGAAGAATTTTTTGAAGGACGGGAAATCCTTGAAAAAAACGCGGAGGAAATTCTCGGAGAACGGCCGGATGATTACAGGACCAGGATAATGGTAACTATGCCATCTGAATGTTCAAAGGACTATGACCTCGTCCTGTCCCTTGCACGGAAGGGAATGGACATAGCGAGGATTAACTGCTCCCACGACGATGAAGAAGTCTGGCGGAAAATTGCAGACAACGTAAGGCGGGCCTCAGAAGAAACCGGAAAAAAAATTAAGGTTTCGGTGGATATTTCCGGCCCCAAGATACGTGTGGAATGGCTCTTTTCCTCCGAGAAAAATCCAAAAGTATCCGAAGGTGATAAAATAAGACTCGCACATAAAACATCAGAATGTGAAGCAGGAGACGGAACAAGGGTTACAATCGGAACAGGCATTGAGACAATTTTTGATTCCCTTGAAGAAGGGCACCGGGTGCTGATTGACGACGGAGCCATAGAAACAAGAGTTTCGTCAGTGGATGAAAGGGGAGCTGTACTTACTGCTGAAAAAGTAAACGGCACATCGGTCAGAATCAAACCCGAAAAAGGACTGAACTTTCCTGATACACAGTTTGAGGTGGAAGTTTTAAGTGAAAAGGACAGGAAGGACCTTGTATTTGCAGTCAAAGCAGCAGACATAATAAATTTCTCCTTTGTAAGATCCGGAAAAGATATAGAAACAATAAGGGAAGAACTTAAGAAACTCCTGGGTGACAGATCATCAGAAGTTAAAATAATGGCAAAAATAGAAACACCTGAAGCTGTGGAAAACCTTGCTGAAATAATTCTCTCAGCAGCAGGTCATAACCTTTTTGCAGTAATGATTGCAAGGGGAGATCTGGCGGTTGAAGTAGGATATATAAGACTTTCAGAACTGCAGCAGGAAATATCATGGATATGTGAGGCTGCAGGAATTCCCGTGGTATGGGCTACAGAAGTTCTGGCAAGCCTTGTTGACAATGGAATACCTGCAAGGGCAGAAGTCACCGATGTTGCTGAAGGGTCCCTTACAGAGTGCATCATGCTGAATAAGGGAAAATACATAGAAGATGCGGTGGAATTACTGGCAGATATATTAAGTAAAGTTGAGAAACATCAGTACAAGAAAACACCTCAGCTGAGAGCTCTCAGTATAGCCAGGATAAATAATGACATTGAAGAGAAGA
>JBDHVQ010000243.1:0-3034 GCA_039809845.1 Clostridiaceae bacterium
TTTTCTTCTTCCCTGCGGCGCTTTTCTTCTTCTATTCTTCTTTTTTCGTTTTCAATCCTCTGTCTTTCTGCTTCTTCCTTTCTTCTTTTCTCTTCTTCTTCCTTAAGCCTTTGTTCTTCAAGTTCCTTCTTTGCATTCTCAAAAGCTTCTTCTTTCTTACGTATTTCTTCCTTTATTTCTTCAGTTCTTTTTTCGTGTTCCTTCCTCGCTTCAGTCACCTGCGATTCAAGGTTCTTTTCCCTTTCTTCTTCCATGCCCACAATCTTCATCTTTGTCTTTTCGATATCCTGACTGTCAAGTGAACTGCCAAGTTTTTCAAGCCTTGTTCTTGCAAAATCCCTTCCGCCGAGTCCGAAGGAAAGTGCTGCTGCAACTGCTGCCGCACCGAGAGTCAGCCAGTACAGGGGAAGTATGAATTCTGTGGCAAGACCGAGTCTTGAAAGTGCAATCAAAAATGCAAGACCCATTATTATCCAGCCGGTTATGATACCTGCAAAGGTTCCGCCAGGCACTGTATTTTTTATGAATTTCTTGGCAAGGGCTGAGAGGATATACCCACCGGCGAGGATTACAAGAGCTGAAAGTACTGCAGGTATGTAGAGTAAAAGTGCTGTCCCTGCACGGTCGAGGAGTTCAAGTTTAAGTACTTTCATCGCCTGTACTGTAAATACGGCAATTATTATATACCTTACGGTTTCAGCAAGGATCTTTGCGATGTCTATCCTGTATGCAGATGCATCTTCAAGGTTTTCTGCAATGGATTCAGAAATTCCAGAAACCGCAGTTATGGAATAAACGAGTTCCGATGATAATTTTCCAAGAAATATTCCAAGTGCCATAAGGATTACAGCGGCAATTATAAGGGGTATCATTGAAGTGATACTATTCAGTACCGCAACTGCAGGCACGGAAATGGCTGATATATTGAGAATATTGAGGGCCGAAATAATTACAGGTATCAGTATTACAAAATAGAGAATATTACCGAGGACCTGTGAAAATCCCTGTGGTTTCTTTCCTTCTGTATCTTCTGCCCCTATACCTAATTTTCTGACATATGCATCGGTTCCCGCTTTTTTAAAAAACAGTGTGGAAAGATCCTTTACCATCTTTGCAAGGATAAACCCGAATATGAGGACAAGCACTGCCCCCAGAATATTCGGAAGGAAACTGTAGATACTTCTCAGCATTCCTGAAAAGGGTTCTGAAATGAACCCAAGACCGAGGTTCGTCAGTATGCCTGGCAGAAAGAAAAGGAGGACAATTAAAAAAGCGAGGTTTCCGGTCATTGTGGAAACTGAAGGTCCTTCTTCTCCGGACCTGAACTTTTCATCAAGTCCTTTTTTCCTGAAAATCTGTTTTACGGTAAGTTTTGCAGCATAGGCAAGTAAAAGTGCTGCAATAATTAAAAGGAGTGCATAGACAAACTGTGGCAGTGAGTTTCTCAACTGATATTCAAACTGGGACATCTCTGATACCTCCATGATTTTGATACCTCAATTTTAAGTCAGCTCCACCTGGTTTCTCATGGTATAATTTTTTATTCATAAAAAAATTACAACTCATCACGAAGTTATTTATGATCCATTGGTTATATAAAACTTGAAATGAGTTTTCATATTGATGCAAAAGTAAAGACAGCCTCATGGGCTGTCTTTAACGGTTTATTTTATTATCTTGTAGCTCTTTTTATGTATGCACCGTTTGCAGCGAGCTGTCCTGCTACTGTTGTTCCGCTGAATCCTTGCATCATGTAATCCATTATATCAGGATCGCTGATGTCAGACTTTTACCGGATTTTTGTATTGATGCAATTGTTAGGCTGTCTGCAAGCTTTATTTTCTTATGACTTACGGATTTTGATTTAAATACTTTATTGCTCATCCTTCAATGCACTTCTTAATAATTCCTTATCTATATTAACATTCACAACGTTCGTATTTACATTATGGTTTGTATTCATACCCTGATTTCTTACAGCTACTGCTCTCCAGTCAGCAAAAATGTTATAGGAACTGAATATAGTTCTGAATAAATCATAAATATATCCTATTCCCAATAAACCAAATGTGAAGGTATAAAGTAATCCTTTACCGATTCTACCGCTTACATAGTAATGTAATCCAAATTCTCCGCCTAAAAGAACCACGAACAGCCTTACAAAATAATTATCCATGAATTGCCTCCGCCATAATATTTTAATAATCTTAATATATCATTTCCCAATAATAATTTGTACATATTTTTTAAACAATAGTAAATTTTACAAAGCAGTATTTCTTTTCCTTAAATTATACACATCATTGTATTTGTTATTTTTTATGATAATGCTGTTTTGTCTGGCTATGAATTGAACCAAAATTAAGGCAGAGGAAGGAAAAGAAGTATGTCTGTCAGGGAGATATTTTATCCCAAAAGTAAAGACAGCCTCATGGGCTGTCTTTAACGATTTATTTAATTATCTTGTAGCTCTTTTTATGTATGCACCGTTTGCAACGAGCTGTCCTGCTACTGTTGCTCCGCTGTATCCCGGCATCATGTAACCCATGATATTAGGATCATTGATGTCATACTTTCTTTCCTTAACCATATCGCTGGTATTACCTTCTACAGTGTAAACATATTTGTCATCAGAACCTGTAACTATTCCAATGTGGTTAGCTATATTGTTTGGTTCATAGTCAAATACTATCAGCATATCCTTCTCAGGTCTGTATGAAGAAGCAACCTTAAGATCTGCCTTCTTTTTGTAAAGGTCAGTATATGATGGTACGTAAGCTATTTTTGGTATGAGATCCTTGTTTCCGGTCTTGTCTGCAACATAAGATACAAACATAGCACACCAGTCGTCATATATTCCATACCATGACTGGAATCTGCTTCCGCCCTCTCCTACAAACTGAAGTGCGTAGTCTGCTATTGACTGCCTGTTTACCTTCTGTGTTGAAGTCGGCTGAGTTGAACCTGTATTAGGCTTTCCAGGTACTGTTGTAACAACACCTTCACCATTGTAGTTTATCCATGCACCTGGGAT
>JBDHVQ010000244.1:0-3007 GCA_039809845.1 Clostridiaceae bacterium
AAGATTAAAGGGAAAGTCAGGTAATTTAAACGGTCGGAATTGAATGAAGTTTGATTCTTTATGTTAGAATTAAGTTATGGGAAACAATATCAGCGATTAAATAACCCGGAGGTTTTTTTATATATGAAGAAAGAGTTTTTTGAAAATAACAGGAAGAAGTTTCTTGAACTTATGGATGATGATTCATGTGCACTTTTCTTTTCGGGAAAAGCACCCAAAAAGACTGCGGATGAAAAATATCCATATACTCCCAACAGAAATTTTTATTATCTCACAGGTATTGCCGAGGAATCAGTGATACTTTTCCTTTCAAAAAAAGGTGATAAGACTGAAGAAGCACTCTTTATCCACGAATATGACGAAATGAAGGCGAAATGGTTCGGAGAAACTGTTTCTAAGGAAGAAGCGCTGAAAATTTCTGGAATTGAAGACATCAGATATATCACTTCCTGGGAATCATTTATCCACGGAGTACTCTCAGGAGGTAAATTCAGTGAATTATACCTCGATCTTGAAAAGGATTCATACAGTGCGCCCCTTGCATTGGATACGGATAAGGCTGTGAAACTGACTGAATCATACCCCCAGGTAAGAATCATGGATTCATATCCCATGGTCTGTGGATTAAGGGTTATAAAATCACCGGAAGAAGTTGAAAAGATAAAGGAAGCAATAAGAATCACCGGTGAAGGCATTAAGAATGTATGGAGAAATGCAAGACCGGGTGTTCCCGAATACGAAATGGAAGCGGAATTCGACTACGTGCTTAAAAGGAACGGGGTAAAGGATTTTGCCTTTACAACAATATGTGCCGGCGGAATAAATGCAGCCTGCCTTCACTATGTGGATAACGATACAGTTGTAAATGACGGTGAAATGCTCCTTCTTGACCTCGGTGCACAGTATGACTACTACAACGGTGATATTTCAAGGACTTTCCCCATAAACGGAAAATTCTCCGAAGAACAGAGAAAGTACTACGACCTTGTAATGCTTGCACATAAAAATGTATTTGATGCCATAAAACCAGGTCTTCCTTTTAAGAGATTAAACGAAATAGTAAGGGAAACCTATGCTGAAGAACTTAAGAAAATGGGAATGATAAAGGAAGATTCAGAAGTTTCAAAATATTACTTCCACGGAGTTTCACACTACTTAGGGCTCGACACACACGATGTGGGTTCAAGGGAACTGAATCTTCAGGAAGGAATGGTCTTTACAGTGGAACCTGGTATATATATTCCTGAACTTAATCTCGGTATAAGAATAGAGGATGATGTCCTTGTAACCAAAGACGGAATGGAAAATCTTTCAGAAGGAATCATAAGGGAAGCTTCAGATATCGAAAAATTCATGGCTGAGGAAAATATTTACTTAAATAAGAAATAAGGCAGTGCACTGTCATGTCATTTTCTTATGGCAGGTACCGGAGATATAATCATTGAATATATGTCCGGTTTCTGCTAACATGATGTTTGAATGTCGGCCGGAAAATTATAACTGTTACTGAATCCGGTAACTTTTAAAGAAATTTATTATATCAAGTATGCGTTGAAGGGAAGAGTAACTTTGAAGTCCCATAAGAGAAGCAGTGGTGGGTGAAAACTGCCTGGGAATTTACAGTGAACATGGCCCCGGAGCATTTTTACACATGTCTTTAAAATATGTGTAAAACGCATTGTCTGCGTTACGGGCATTTGAGGCCGGTGATTTTTGCCGGTGAATCAGAGTGGTACCACGGATAAAAATTTTCGTCTCTGCAGTTTATTTCTGCAGAGGCGTTTTTGTTTTAAAAATAACTGACTTTCCAGAGTCAGTGTTTGATGTAAATCAGGGAGGAAATAAAATGGAAAAAGAACAGGGAAAAGAACAGGCTGAAAAACAGGAAAAGTTTGAAAAGAAACCATATTATATAACGACACCCATATACTACCCTTCTGCAAATCTTCATATAGGAAATACCTATACGACGGTTGCAGCCGATGCAATGGCGAGGTACAAGAGGCTTAAAGGGTTTGATGTGATGTTCCTTACAGGTACTGACGAACACGGACAGAAAATCCAGAGAAAGGCAGAAGAACTCGGCTTAAAGCCCATCGAATTCGTGGACAATATCGTTGCGGGGATAAAAGATTTATGGGAACTCATGGACATATCCTACGACAGATTCATAAGGACGACTGAGGAATACCACGAAAAGGCTGTACAGAAGATTTTCACGAGGCTCTACGAACAGGGCGATATCTATAAGTCAGAATATGAAGGATGGTACTGCACCCCATGTGAATCATTCTGGACTGAAAGTCAGCTTGGCGAAGGCAATACATGTCCTGACTGCGGAAGACCCGTTGAAAAGGCAAAGGAAGAGTCTTATTTTTTAAGGATGTCAAAATATGCAGACAGACTCATAGAACACATTGAAACACATCCCCATTTCATACAGCCTGAATCCAGGAAGAATGAAATGCTCAACAACTTCTTAAGACCCGGTCTTCAGGACCTTGCGGTTTCAAGGACATCCTTTGACTGGGGAGTGAAGGTTCCCTTTGACCCCAAACACGTGGTGTATGTATGGATAGATGCACTTACAAACTATATCACAGCCCTTGGATACGAAAATGAGGTACACGATGATCTTGGAAGATACTGGCCTGCTGACGTGCACCTTGTCGGAAAGGACATCATAAGATTTCATACCATATACTGGCCCATCATGCTCATGGCCCTTGATCTTCCGCTCCCCGAACAGGTTTACGGCCACGGCTGGCTCCTCTTTGACGGCGGAAAGATAAGCAAGTCAAAATCCAGCGATGTAATTGTGGATCCTGTAATCCTTTCTGAACACTTCGGTGTGGATGCCATAAGGTATTACCTTTTAAGCGAGATCCCATTCGGTTCAGACGGAAACTTCACAAACGAGACATTCATCAAGAAAATAAATGCAGACCTTGCAAATGATCTTGGAAATCTCCTTTCAAGAACGACAGCCATGGTTGAAAAATACTTC
>JBDHVQ010000245.1:0-2996 GCA_039809845.1 Clostridiaceae bacterium
ATTATGAAACCGGAGGATTCTCCATTGTTGAATACACAGGAAGAAATTGAAAGAAGACGTACCTTTGCCATTATCTCCCATCCCGATGCGGGTAAGACAACTTTAACTGAAAAACTTCTGCTCTACGGAGGCGCCATAAGGGAAGCAGGATCCGTAAAGGCAAGAAAAGCATCAAGACATGCCACATCCGACTGGATGGAAATAGAAAAACAAAGAGGAATATCGGTAACATCCTCTGTAATGCAGTTCCGCTATGAAGGCTACTGTATAAATATCCTTGACACTCCCGGTCACCAGGACTTCTCTGAAGATACCTACAGGACACTGATGGCTGCAGATGCCGCAGTCATGGTAATAGATGCTTCAAAGGGTGTTGAGGAACAGACAAGAAAGCTCTTCCAGGTATGTTCACTCAGAAACATCCCCATATTCACCTTCGTAAACAAGATGGACAGGGAAGCGAGGGACCCATTTGAACTCATACAGGACATTGAGGATGAACTCGGGATAAAGTGCTATCCCATGAACTGGCCCATGGGTTCAGGTCACGGCTTTGCAGGAGTCTATGAAAGAGATACAAAAGACATGCTCCTTTTTTCAGGCGGAAGTCACGGATCAAAGGAAGCGGAAGTTACAAGAATACATTCAGAAGACCCTGAAGTTCTTGAAAAAGTCCCCTCACATCTTTATGAAAAACTCCAGGAAGATATTGAACTTATGGATATAGCAGGCGATGAATTTGACAGGGAAAGAGTCACCAGAGGTGAACTCTCCCCCATGTTCTTTGGTTCTGCCCTCACCAATTTCGGTGTCGAACCTTTCCTCGAAAACTTTCTGAAACTCACGGGAAGTCCCCTGCCGAGACACTCAGACAGGGGTGATATAAACCCTTCCGAACCCTTCTTCTCATCATTTGTGTTCAAGATACAGGCCAATATGAATCCTGCCCACAGAGACAGAATTGCATTCATGAGAATAGTATCAGGAAAGTTTGAAAGAGGCATGGAAGTCTACCACATGGAAGGAAAAGGAAAGATAAAACTGTCCCAGCCACAGCAGTTTCTTGCCCAGGACAGGGAAATAGTGGAAGAAGCCTATGCAGGGGATATCATAGGTGTCTTTGACCCGGGAATATTTTCCATAGGGGATACACTCTGTCCCGCGGCGGAAAAATTCAGATTCGATCCCATACCGGCCTTTGCACCTGAACACTATGCAAGGATAAGACCCATGGATACCATGAAGAGAAAGCAGTTCGTCAAGGGTATTAGCCAGATTGCCCAGGAAGGTGCAATACAGGTCTACAAGGAAGACTACGCCGGTATGGAAGAAATAATAGCAGGTGTCGTAGGTGTCCTGCAGTTTGAAGTCCTGGAATACCGTTTAAAGAATGAATACGGAGTGGATATAAGACTCGAACATCTTCCGTTTAAGTACGTAAGATGGATAGATTCCCATGAAGGAAAGATTTCTGATATAGCAGTTACTTCCGATTCAAAAAAGCTCGTCGACATGAAGGACAGAAACGTCATCATATTCTCCAATGACTGGGGTATCAGCTGGGCACTTGACCACAACAAGGGTCTCGTACTCTCAGGTATAGGAAGCTAAAAACAAGTTCAATAATACTGATTTACAATAATATTTTTTTAAAATAATATATTCCACACAAAAAGAAGCATGGGTTTTAGATCCCATGCTTCTTTTTGTGTATCAATAAAATTGAAATACCTGAATTTCTACTGCCCCGGTATCATCTTTGATGCGGCAGCGAGCTTTCTGTTTTCTTCGTGCTGCAATTCTATATCCCTGTTGAATGCATCATTTATTTTCTTCATTCTGGCTTTTTCAGCCCTTACTATCTGACTTGTATCTGTAAGTTCAGACATTTCAAGATCTCTGCCGGAATAACTGCCTTTATTAAGAGCCTTCCTTCCCTGGACAAATGTGGAATTTAATTTTCTCAGCCTTTCCTCGAGGTCAGAATTCCCGTCAGATACAGTATTTATTCTGTTGATGGGATTGGGGTTTGTACGCATGACATTTTTTTCCCCGCTCTCAGCCTGACTGTACCTCGTATTTCTCCTGGGAACTGAATTCATACCAGTGTTTCTTCCATATCCATCCTGAACCTCTCCGGAAAACTTTCTCCCTGCTCTGACAATCGTTCTGAAAATACCCCGGAAAATAACCCATAAAATCAAAAGTGAAAGTATATGCATAATATTACCTCCTTTTTTCTCCCTTCTCAGCCCATAGTTATTATCCTTTAACACTTAAATGCCGGATGCTGCCCTTTCAGGCTTTCCCGTCGTGCCTTCGGTTAATTGTTTTAATCAGATCTTCCTCAATAATCAATTCCGGCATTCTGTATTCTTAATGAAAATAATAAACGACAGGGATTAAAAATTGGTAATAAAAAAGAAATATTAATAAATGGGTAATAGAAAAACTGACTTAAAATGTTCTCATAAAATAATAATATTATTGTGGACTGCCAGTTGTTTCCGTTTTTTCAGACGTATCGGGTTCTTCTGTATAATTAAAGCCTGGCTGTATAAAGTACCTGAGAGAAGTACTGTAAAGAGTTTTGAATTCCTTGAAAAATATAAATTCGATATTCCTGTGGGAATTCTTTTTTTCATATATTTAAATCCAGGAGTACATATCTTCCTTCTTTTCAGTCGGATTTCCATATGCTTTTATAATATCGGCTTCTTTTGCATCCGGATTAATTCCGCCGGAAGATCAAAATCAAGAAAAGCGATGCTGTTTTTATTGGTTCCGATTGTTTTGCCTGTAAGCCCTGTCACATAACATTCTGAGATATCAATATCTCATTCTTCAGTGATGTTATTGATGATTACAGACATACTTTTATCATCTTTGCTGAGAGAAGAATGGATATACCTCAGTTCATAGGTAACCATAGTTCCCTCATCTTCCTCATCCAGAACCCAGCCATCTTCGGTAAAATCACTGAGTTTTGCAGGAAG
>JBDHVQ010000246.1:0-2974 GCA_039809845.1 Clostridiaceae bacterium
GTATCAGAAGAATTGGAAGCCATTGAAGACTTTCCTTCAGCCTTTGAAGCTGCCTTTGATTCCGCCATTGTAGTTGCTGCTGCCTTGGATTCTGCCATTGTAGTAGCCGCTGCCATTGTAGTTGCTGCCTTTGCTGCAGATTCCTGGGCTGTCGTTGATGCTGCATTGTTTGCACATCCTGCCATAACGAACATTGCTCCGATTATAAGTGCACTTACTCTTTTGTTCATTTTGTTTACTCCCTGTAATTTTTATTTGAATGCATGATTATTCTATCAACTTTAGTATTTTTAATCAAACCTGATTTTTAAAAGGTATATTTTTAACGGAAATTACTTTTGGGAGGTATTTAATTATTGAGGCCTGTAGACTGCTGTCCGTGCCATTACAGAAATGGAAATAAAAAAACTACTTATTGGGTGTCGGTTTTTTGAACAAAATGAATATAAATGTTTACAATACGTTCAAAAAATGCATATAGTTCCGGGAATATTATGTCCTTGAATTTCTCTTCCTGTAATTTTATTTTACCGTGATGTAAGAAATGACAGGTATTTAATGATAGGATAAAAGAAAAGGTGCATTGATGCGGAGAAACTATGTATTATGAAAATAGATTATATAGGTGAAGGCAGTGATAAAACTGCCGTTTACAGATGGATGCCTGAAGAGGGAACTGATATAAGGGGATATGTGGAGATATGCCATGGTATTTCTGAACATATGGGAAGGTACAGTGAACTTGGTGAATATTTAAGTGACTATGGATACGCAGTCATAGGGCACGATTTTCCGGGTCACGGAAAGACTTCCCCCGATTCACCCGGAATGGTAAAAGGTGATGCCATGGAGAAACTGGAAGACTCCATACTCCGTGTGAACAGTATGATAAATGAAGAAAGAAAAGATCTTCCGCTCTGTATTTTTGGCCATTCCATGGGATCTTTCCTTGCCCTAAGGTTCATGGAAACCTATCCTGATGCTGCAGACATATTGATTCTTTCTGGGGCTTCGGGAAGGCTAAATCCGGTTATGGAAAAGGCAGGACTGTTTCTCGCAGATAAAAGTGATAAAAACAAGAAAAAAAGAGGGATTTCAAAAATGCTCTTTTTCTTCTATAACATGGGATACAGGGAAGGCAGTAAATTTTCATGGCTGTCCCGTGACAGAAAAGAAGTAAGAAAATATGAAAATGATCCTCTCTGCGGATTCTCCGTGTCAGACAGTTTCATGGGAAGCCTCGTAAGAGGATTATCAGTCTGGCTAAGACCTGAAGAAATAAAAAAAATAATAAAAGACCTTCCCATACTTCTCATCTCAGGTTCAGATGATGCAGTCGGAGAGAGAGGAAAGGGAGTTGTAAGACTTGCACAGGGTCTTAAGAAAGCTGGTATTTCAGACGTATATCTTAGAATCTACGAAGGGGCAAGACATGAGATTCTTTTTGAAGAAAAAAGGGAAGATACGATGAATGATATCGCAACTTTTATTGAAAATATGTCCAATGGAAAAACAAACAGAACATGAAGGGAAATAATGGGAAAAGAGAATGAATATCAAAGCTGCAGAGGCTGCAGAAGCCATGGTGAGAAATATAGGTGGAGAAGAAAACATACTCTCGGTAAGAGAATGCGTTTCAAGAATAAGATTCACACTTAAAAATGCATCCCTTACAAAAGAAGAGAATCTTAAGAGAATCAATGGCCTGAAAGGGATTATAGAAGCGGACAGCTACTATTACCTCGTACCTGAAGACGGACAGGTATCAAAAATCTTCAATGAAATCATAAAACAGAATCCGGGGATAAAAAAAGAAGCCCCTGGCATGGAGCCTGAAAGCCCCGCAGAAAGGGGCCTTTTATTAAAACTAAAGGATTTTTTCAAGGGGAAGGAATAAGTTATTTTCTTCCTCTTTTTTCTTTCTGTTTTTTATTTCTTTACTATGGTTTTAATTTAACCCTATTCTTTTTTTATCCCGATGTTATCACCCATAAGTACCTTTGTTTCAATTCCCTTTTCACTCATGGCCAGGAATTCTTCACCGGGTGATATGAATTCCGATGATGCGAAAAGAAGAATCGTAGAACCCCCGAAATGGAAATAACCTGCTTCTTCCCCTGCATTCACATTGCCGCCTTCATCTGAAAATGTTACGATTCCTCCTACACCGGTAGCCCCCACAGCCATGAAAAGCAGAGTTCCCAGTGTTTCAGAAGTAATGGTGAAGTACTTCTTTTTGTTTACCCAGTAGGTTTCAGGCCGTGACTTTATTCCGAGTGGATTGACAGTTTGGTAGTATCCTGCGTAATCTTCGGTTTTTCCCTTATGCCCGTTCATGGGATAATGAAATCTGTGGTAGTCCTGCGGACTTAATCTCAGAGTATAGAGGATGTTGTAATCTTCTCCATTCATGAGGTCTTTCATGAGATATGTCTTTCCTTTAACGGATATACTTTCTTCTGAAGATATGTATCTTACAGTGAGTGCACCGTCCCCCGGGGAGATGAGTATATCGTCAGGAGCTATGTCTTCTTCAGTGGTTTTAAGGCCTTCATCCTGATATTTATGGTATCTTAGAAATCTTCTTGACTGAGGTTTTAATTTTCTTGTAAAAAAATCATTGAATGTGGAAAATCCTTCTTTTTCAAAGGATTCTTCCATATTTATCCCGTGTTCTGCGATAAATCCCTTTATGAAATATCTTGAAATACCAAGATCTGCAGCTTTCCCCATGAGGGAAGAGAAGAATTTTTTTCTGAATATGTGGTTGTTTAAAAGAATGCCGGGAGATGTGGTATTCAAAAAACGTATTGATTTTTCAGCATCTGTCTTGTATTCCTTGTATTCTCCTTTTCTGGGATCCCAGACTTTATTCATATTTATTTTCCCTCCTTTCTTCCTGAAGGATATCTTCAGTTTTTTTCTGATTCAGTGGCTCTGCTGCAGTGCTTTTATTATTATCCTTATTACCACA
>JBDHVQ010000247.1:0-2958 GCA_039809845.1 Clostridiaceae bacterium
TATGGTATATGGTTTTTTTATGGTATATGGTTTTGTATCCGGTTTTGTCTCAGATCAAAAAAATATTTTAAAATAATATTTTTATAGGTTGGGGATTTAGGAAATGCTATCGGCAAGATACCTGTGGAATTTTCCTGTGAAATGGACACCGTCAGTAAAAATCTCATCCTTCATCCCCGGATATTCATAGACTTTATCTTTGAAATCAAGGATTTTTAGGTCGGTGAATTCTTCTTCCCTCAGTCTGTAAATAAGGTTCTGAAGTTCACCGAGTATCATATTGGTCTTATTAAGGTCATCCTCACTGTCACCGAATACTTCACGGACTTTTTCAGTATCTATCCCCGGAGGAACAATAATTAAAGGTCTAATTCCGCAGCTTTGTATCTTTTTAAATGCTTCTTTTAAATTCCCAAGTATTCTTTCGGATCCATAATGGGAAAATGCATCGTTTGTCCCAGCAAGTATCCAGGTAACTTAAAAAAATCAGCTCCGGAAGAGTTTATTTATTTCTTCTGCTTTATCCTCACTGTGGAATATTGTAACTTCATCACCTGGTTTTAATATGAAACCACCACCCGGTGTGAAATTATCATTTCCTCTTAGGATATTTATTATCAGTGTATCTTCCGGAAACACTGTCTCACTTATTGTCCTCATGCTTACTGGTGAAGATATTCCCACCCTGAAGAGGGAAGTGATTCTTCTTTTGAGTCTCTTTTCTTTTTTCACACCGCTTAACTGTCTTTCAAGGAGTGATTCATATATGGGTTTTAATCCTATGAATTCGCAGAAGAGATATGCTGAAAGGGAAACGATGGTAAGTGAAAGGATGTGTGAAAAACTTCCGGTCATTTCTGTCACTAAAACTATGGAAAGTATGGGGGATCTTACAACGGCGGTAAGGATTCCTGCCATTCCTATTATTATAAAATTGGTGAGAAAACCAGTTTCATTACCCATCATGGGCTCGAGTGTCCTGTAGAGGATATTTCCCGATAAACCTCCCAATACAAGAAGCGGAAGAAATATTCCACCCTGTGCAGAGGATGAAAAGGACACTGCTGTAAAAATAAGCTTTAACATGAGAAGCACTATGATCGTTATAAGCGCAGCCTTTCCTGCCGGAAGATCCTCTGCAAGTCCATGCCCTCCGCCTGTAATTTCGGGAAGGAAATAACCGGCAGGGACTGCAATCAAAACTGCAATGAGAGGATAGTATTCTTTTTTAACCGGGAGTTTTCTGTATACGTTCTGTCCTCCCAGTATTGCCTTTGTAAATATAAGACCAGTTATTCCCGTCAGTACGCCGCAAAGGGGTATAGCCCAGTAGTAATTAAGAGGCAGCACTTCAGTTATTGTAAATGAAAATACGGGTTTTAATCCGAAAACATATTTACTTAGAAAATCTGCTGTTACAGCTGCAGTGACACTCGGAATAAAAAGAAGGGAAGAGAAGTTCTTATGCATCTCTTCAAGGGTAAACATGGTTCCTGCCAGTGGTGCGTTGAATGCCGCTGAAAGTCCTGCCGATGCCCCTGCGGAAATGAGGTATTTTTCAGAAGTTGCATCTCTTTTAAGCAACATGGAAACAAGTTTTCCTGCGGCTCCGCCGATCTGAATGGATGGGCCCTCACGTCCCAAAGACAAACCGAAGAGGTTTCCGATGGAACCGCCGGCAATTTTTGCTGCAATTACTTTTAAAGGATTCATACTGAAAAATCCCAGAATTTCTCCCTGGATCTGCGGAATACCGGAACCTCCGGATAAAGGTTCCCATTTGAGTATCTTTCCCATGGCAAAACCGCCAGCAACTGCTGCGATAATAACAAGTAAAACCGAGGGAAAATTCCTCCCGGAATACATTTCTTTTCTGAGATTATCGAGAATTCCCAGAAGGTACCTGTAAATGAGAGCAGAAATACCTGCAGCAATTCCGACGAGAAGTCCGTCCGTAACCAGTTTTCTTTTGGTAAGCCATATACTGTCGTTATCTTTCACTTTACACTCCGATTAAATATATTGAAGATGATAATAATATTTAGTTATCAATAAAACAGATATCTCCATCATTTGATTATATACCTTAAGGTGAATTATTTTAAGGGAAAAACCTTAAAAAAGCACAGATTCACTTAATTTGAATCTGCGCTTTGAATGTCCAATATAATCTGTACATTAAGGATATTGAAGATATATTCCTTAATGTGGGGTCATAAATATGATGAGATTAACTGATAATCACGGATGAATCCGAATATTCTGTTATATATTTATGGTGGAGATGACGGGAATTGAACCCACCACTGTGGGATGAAGCAGCAGATATCTTAAAAAAACCTGGACCGATGAAATTTTTAAATAAAGAAAATCATTATTAATGATTTTTCTGAAGTTTGGTCACGGTATTACCTGATAATACCTGTCTTCTCAATTCTAACCGAGAATTTTCCTGATAAGGGATGAGGGTTTATCGGGATACGGCTGGTATTTTGCGGGCATATTGAATTTTCCGCATTTTTCATAAATTCCTTTTCTGTGGCTGAAGGTATTGAAACTGTGTATACCGTGATAGGACCCCATACCGCTTGCACCGACTCCGCCGAATCCAAGTTCATCTATATTGATATGCGAAAGAGTATCATTTACGCATCCCCCTCCGAATGAAAGTTTCCCCATCACTTCATCAACAGTTTCTTTATTTTCTGTGAAGAGATACAGGGCAAGAGGTTTATCACGCTCTTCAATGAATCTTTCAGCCTCAGATAGTTTTTTATAACTCAAAACCGGTAGAATAGGTCCGAATATTTCTTTCTGCATTACTGGTGAATCAGGACTGACATCAATTAATATGGTAGGCTCTATTTTAAGATTTTCTGAATCGCTTTTACCTCCATAGTAAATATTCTGACCTTCGAGAAGTCCTTTTAATCTCTCAAAGTGTTTTTCATTTATTAT
>JBDHVQ010000248.1:0-2941 GCA_039809845.1 Clostridiaceae bacterium
TAGTCCATTTCTTCAAATTCTTCCTCTTCCAATCCAAAGGTCTTTTTCAGGCTGTTCATAAGTTTCATCGGGGTTACCTCCGTAATAATCCGGTTATTTATTTACATAATAATTATACTGTTGACTTAATTTAAATTTTTTCGGGATAAGCCCTCTTGCCGAAAATCCTGGTTCCTATTCTTACCATATTTGAACCGTTTTTTACTGCTTCTTCGTAATCACCGCTCATTCCCATGGACAGGATTTCCATCCGGAAATTATCGGTTTCTTCCTTTTTATATTCTTCAAAGAAATCCTTCATCATTTCAAAGTATTTCTTCTGCTCTTCTTCCCCGCATATGGGAAGTACAGTCATAAAACCTTTTATTCTTATATTCTTGAGTTTTTTTGCTTCCATAACAAGTTCAGGAAGATTTTCCAGAAGAACTCCTGCTTTGTTTTCTTCCCTGCCTATATTGATTTCCAGAAGACAGTCCTGAATGTAGTTTTTCTTTCCTGCATTCTTATCTATTTCATGAAGGAGATCTTCCCTGTCGGCAGAATGGATAAGATAAGTCCTTTCATCGAGGTATTTGACCTTGTTTCTCTGGAGCTGGCCGATAAGATGCCACCTGATATCTCCAGGGAGTTCTTCAATCTTTTCCCTTAATTCCTGGACTCTGTTTTCACCGAAATCTCTCTGCCCCGCTTCATAGGCTTCCTTAATATCTTGAGCGGGTCTTGTCTTTGAAACGGCGATGAGTGTTACATTTTCAGGAAGTGTTTCTCTTACTTCATAAAGATTTTCTTTAATACCCAATGTCCTTCCTTCCTTTCTGCTTTCTTATGACCGGGGATGTACGGTATCTTACATCGATCTGTCCTTCTTCAGAAGGGTCCACGGTCTTTAATATATTTACAGCATCGTTTAATTTCTTTTTAAGATCTGAATTGTTTCCCATAAGAACCGTCCAGTTGCCCATTTTAAGCTTTATGTTTCTGATGTCCCTGATATCTGCCTCATCAAATTCAATTTTTGAAGTATTGCTGTCCATGAGATTCTTATATTCAGTTAAAAACCTCTTTTTATCGCCTTCGTCGTACATGGTGCTGCCTGGGTTTCTCGGTGGAGTGTCATCTGTAAGTAAAGTGGTTTTCTCTTCAGGGTACTCAGTCTTCTGAAGTACCTTTCCTGTCCGGTCGATATAGTAATATATTCCCGATGAGAGGAAGAGGTAATCCCTTTTTCTTTCCTTTACATTGATTTCAAGTTTCCCCGCTGTTGCATAGGGTGTAATTTTATCTATATAAGGATCAGTATTTTCAAGTTCACTGAATGCATTTTTGTCGTAGAAATAGATATGGCTTCCAAGAAGTGTGTTTCCTCTTACTTCCACACCATTTCTGTCTGCATTCTTAAGGTTGATTATTTCATAGGAATTTATCCTTAAATCAGGAAGGCTGAAAAAAAGTATCAGTGAAACCAGTAAAACACCGGCAATAATAACCTTTTTAAGATTTTTCCTGACAAAAAGAGAAATCCTTTTTCCAGCCGGTACTTTTTTCTTCCTGGTTCTGTAGCTTTTTTTATTTTCCTTTGAATCAGGGTTGTTATTAACCCTTCTCCCATCCCTTTTTCTGTTATATTCCTCAGCCATTGACTTACCTTCTTTCACGGGAAATGCCAGTTAAAAAACCCGTCATGGCTATATTGACTACGAGGGATGTTCCCCCCGAGGAAATGAACGGAAGAGGAAGTCCTGTTACAGGACCCAGGCCTGTAACAACTATCATGTTGACAAGAGCCTGCAGGGCAATGACTGTAGTGATACCTGATGCCAGCAACATACCGTATTTTGTATCTGAAGAAGCAGCTATCCTGTATCCTTCCCTTATATAGAGGAAAAATACAACGATAAGAAGAAGGGCTCCTAAAAAACCCAGTTCTTCGCAGATAATCGCAAAGATAAAATCATTCTCGGCTATGGGAAGCCAGTTGGCCTTGAGCCTTGAATATCCCAATCCCCGGCCGAATATGCCTCCCGTTGCAAGGGCATAAAGAGACTGTGTGATCTGTGATGTTCCTTCCCCTTTCCCTGTCATCCCCAGAATTCTCTGCAGACGGTATGGTGAACTTACGACCATATAGAAAGAACCTATACCACCAATACCCAGAGGAATAAGGGAATAT
Organism: Clostridiaceae bacterium; assembly: GCA_039809845.1. Classification (GTDB taxonomy): domain Bacteria; phylum Bacillota; class Clostridia; order Clostridiales; family Clostridiaceae; genus JG1575. The sequence continues at coordinate 2,171 of JBDHVQ010000248.1, forward strand.
AAAATATTTACCCCTGACAGGAAAATGCAGGTAAGATAAGCAGCTATTATAATAATGCAGGTAGATAGATTACTCTGTAAAAATCCTATTATGTATACAAATATTGCCATGACCACAAAGGATATTAGGAAACGTCGCGGAAGGTCCCTTTTGCCCTTTGATTTTGCTGAAAAAAGGTAGGATGTCAGAAATACAATGTAGTATTTGACAGGCTCCGAAGGCTGTATGTTTATCCCGAATACCACAATCCATCTCGTTGCACCGAGTCTTTCATCTCCTATAAAACCCGGAAGGAGATTGAAGATGATGAGAAGCACCCCTGCGATTATAAGTTTGTTAAAGCCTATTTTTCTGTAGTCGAAGGCTGAAGCAATAAACATAAGTGCTATTCCTATACCTATGAATACACACTGCCTGAATACACTGTGCCCGATTCCCTCACCGCTTTTTATTTTATTGTATGAAATGGTGGAGATTATCATGACAGTTCCGAAAAGGACTAAGGTCAGCATGATAAAGAATATGGGAGTTCTCATAAAATCCATACTGAACCGGAAATTTTCAAAGAACTTCCTGGGGCTGAATTTTCTGTGGTATTTTTTTCTTAAGTCATCATTTGAAATCGTCCTGTCACTCACTTAAAATCCAGCCTCCTTTCTTTTTTCCCTTAGTCTCAAAAATATAGTTTTCTTTTAAAATCATTTAAGTCTTTTATTAAGTCTTTTCTTGAGTCTTTCCTTGAGTCTTTCCTTGAGTCTTTCCTTGAGTCTT
>JBDHVQ010000249.1:0-2927 GCA_039809845.1 Clostridiaceae bacterium
TTATAGATATTCTACTTAAAAAGAGATACGAAATAATACTTTCTGATACAGAGAGCGGAAGAAAGTACTTTGAACCTCAGTACAAGGGTAAAATCGCTCTGGTAATGGGAAGCGAAAAATACGGAATCAGCGAGCATTTCTATGGCAGGGGTTTCGGTGATGTCATGATACCCATGCTGGGCGATATGGACTCCCTGAATGTCGGAGTTGCAGCTACTATCCTTCTCTACGAGGCTTCACTTAAAAACAGAAATCTCATGGATGAGAGATAAACTTATAATATAACCCATATTTAACAATAGCTGATAAGTTAATTTGAGAAATTTCTTTAATTTAATTTTAAAGGAATTTCTTTTTTTAATATCTCTGACTGTTGTTGAAATAAAATATTTAAAAATATTAAATTAATTAATAAAATATCAGAGGACTGAAATACACCTTTTTTATAAGAAATACGTAAGTAACGTATTTTAATGGAATTTCATACTAAAATTTTCATTACGAAAATAACGTATTTTTTTAATTATACTTCTTCGGGTTTCCCCCATAATATATCCGGGCAAACAAATCCTTGGGGGGATAATTTTTATGGATTCCAATGAAGAACTGATCAAAAGGATGCGGATGGGAGACTCTGAAGCTGAAAGTCTTCTGATAAGCAGAAATACTGCACTTATTTACAAAATAATGTCTGAATATTACTACCTCTGCGAGGATAATATGGTAAAGGAGGATATGGTTCAGGCGGGAAACTTCGGTCTTTTGAAGGCTGCCAGAAAATTCGACTTAAGCTACGGCACGAGATTTTCAACCTTTGCGTATAAATATATCAAGGGAGAAATATTAAGAATAGTGGAATCTGAACTTTCAAGGGACATTACTTTCACTGAAGCTTTTATCTGTGAAACGGGAGAATACTCAGTAAGTCTTGAAGATACCGTGAATTACTTTTCTTCTACATATGGTACCCAGCCTGAGCATAATTCACAGGAAGAAGCTCTCTCAAGACTTCTTTCAGAATCAGTCCTTGATAAGGTTTCACAAAGACAGAAGGAAATACTTAAGATGAGGTATATGGAGGATCTGACACAGAAGGAAATAGGTGGGCTTCTAGGCATCCACCAGGTTGAAGTAAGCAGGGAAGAAAAAAGGGCGAGGAAGCTTCTCCTTAATATCTTTGAAGGTCAAAAGCTTTGCGGAAACTGAGTTTTTTAACAGCACTTATTATTACCCTTCTTATAATTACTTCAGATAAGGCTTCAGAAAAAATTACTGTTTTTCTTGTTTTTTCCCCACTTTTTCTTATAACCGGACTTACGAAGAAATCTTTTATCGCTGGGGTATCCCTGGCTTTAATATCATTTAATGTATATTCACTTCCGGTGGACTTTAATAAACCTCTGGAATATTCAGGAAGAAAAGGACTTTACCATTGTTTTTGGGGCGGAAAAATAAGATGCAGGATGAAGGACAGGGAATTTGCAGGAGTTACAGGAGAAAAATATTTTCTGAAGGGTGACATAAAACCATCTTCATCTTTTGAATCGGGATCGGTTTTTGAAGGGGAAGACATGGAAGCTGTAGCTTCAAAGGAAGTATCTCTCGGTTTTTATTTGAATTCCCTGAAGGAAAATATAAGAGGAAAGCTAATAAACAATCTCGGTGAAGAATCAGGTGCCCTCATATCGTCTCTTATTCTGGGATTAAGGGACAGGGCACTTGATTCAAGGAACCGTTCTTTAAAAACTCTTGGGATAATACATATTATAAGTATCTCAGGGTTTCACATAAACCTCATAGAGGAAATATTGAAAAAGATGGGATTAAAGAAAACAGTGCTTCCGTTTCTCTTTTTCTATGCACTGCTCGTAGGGTCGCCGCCTGCCTGGAGAGCTACCCTAATGAAGTCAGGAAACAGAATCTCATCAGCGGCAGGAAGAGACAGCTCAGGATTCAACGATCTTATAAATGCAGCGATCATTCAGCTTTTAATAAACCCTCTTTTAATCCGCGACCTTTCATTTTTACTTACTTATCTTTCAACTGCGGGAATTATCCTTGTCTCACCATACTGTGATGAGCTTCTCATAAGGATATTTCCACGGGGAAGCGGCAGTATTACCAAGCCTTTAAGTCTTACTTTCGGAGCACTCATACCTACTCTTCCAGTGATCCAGTCCATAAGTACTTCATTTAATCCAATAACCCTCATTTCAAATGTCGTCATTGTCGGATTATATACAGTATATACACTTTTTTCCTTTGGTGTCTGTGTCTTTGCACTCGTCGGTTATCCGGCAGTACTGTGGAAACTTATCATCACTTTTGAAAAAATACTTACTGGTATCATTGTTCTTTCAGAATATTTTCTGCTGAAATTCAGGAATTATATTTCCTATGACAGCTTCAGTATAATTTACTATATTATCGCAGCGGTGCTTATTTTTTCATATTCTTCAAAGGGAGGTAACGGAAGAAAGCATTTCAGGACAGCTTCTCTTTTTATTTCCCTTCTTTATGTCATCTACCTTCATCCGTTTATGGACTATATTACTGTGACAAGACAGTTCGGAAAGGTTTCACTTAAGATTTCCTCATTTTACGGGGAAAGGATTTTTACAGTTCCTTCCATGTATATAAAGAGCTTGAGAAATGAAGTGACACTTATATATAAAAATGCTGAGTATCTGGGATATACGTTAAAAGACAAGGGAAGTGAATTACCTGCACTCTATTATAAAGATTCTGCCCTCAGTGATATAATGGAAAAAGAAAATCCGGTATTGAAAGAAAGACAGTCCGACTGTACAGTCAGATATTTAAGGACCGGAAATATTTTTGTTAAATGGGGGTACTGATGACTTTAGGAGAACTGGAAAAAGAATTGAAGTCAGGTAAACCAAGACAGTGTTATTTCCTGTACGGGG
>JBDHVQ010000250.1:0-2919 GCA_039809845.1 Clostridiaceae bacterium
ATTTGTTCTAGAACCAAATAAAAATACGGCAGTAAAGTGAAGTTATAAAACTTACATTTTACTGCCGTTTATACTTTTTGATTGATGCCGATAATGTGTTATCCGGTGCCGACAGTCTAGTGTGGGAAAGCTGTCTTTAAGGTTCGTTGTCTGTAAGGTCCTTGTCGAATATCCTCTGTATTGCCTTGATTATTTCATTGGCTATAAGAGGAATAATAGAGAAGCCCAGAACCAGAATCACATCCTGGAACGGAAGTGCATGTACACCGAAAGCTTCTGCAAGGAACGGTATGTTTATAACTATTATCTGAAGGAGGAATCCTATTATGATAGCTCCTATGAGATACATATTTTTGAAAATGCCTACCTGGAATATGGACTTTATTGAATGTCTCATGGAGAGGGAATAGAAGAGCTGTGTTCCTGCGAGAACCACAAATGCCATAGTCCTTGCATATGTCAGCATTTCTTCTGTGTAGATTCCCTGGAATACATCTCCGCCTCTTTCCTTTATACCCCATACGAATGCAGCAAGTGTAAGTATTCCGATGAGCATTCCGCCAATGACTGCCCTTAAGGCTGCTCCGTTGGCAAAGAAATTTTCCTTTGGATTCCTTGGTTTTCTCTTCATCGCGTCAGGATCACCGGGGTCGACTCCGAGGGCAAGTGCCGGGAGTGTATCGGTTATCAGGTTAACCCAGAGTATCTGGGTTGCAATAAGTGGCAGTGGCCATCCTAAAAGGACAGACACGAATATTGAAATTACTTCACCCAGATTACATGAAAGCAGGAATATTACTGCCTTTTTGATATTGGAGTAGATATTTCTTCCTTCCTCTATGGCATGGATTATTGTTGTGAAATTGTCGTCTGTAAGTATCATGTCTGCTGCACCCTTTGAAACATCGGTACCGGTAATTCCCATTGCAACCCCGATATCTGCAAATTTAAGGGAAGGTGCGTCGTTTACTCCGTCTCCTGTCATGGAAACTATGTTTCCTTTTTTCTTGAATGCCCTTACTATTTTAACCTTGTGTTCAGGGGAAACCCTCGCAAACACTCTGAATTTTTCGATATCTTTATCAAACTGCTCTTCCGGCATCTGGTCAATTTCAGTACCTGTAAGTGCCTGATCTATTGAATCTGCAATTCCAAGCTCCCTTGCTATGGCAAAGGCGGTATTCTTATGGTCACCGGTAATCATGATACATTTTATTCCGGCTTTGTGTGCAAGGTCTATGGATCCTTTGACTTCAGTCCTCGGAGGATCTATCATTCCTGCAAGTCCGATGAAAATAAGGTCTTTTTCCATTTCTTCAGTTTCAATGACCCTGTCTGTTTCCTTGAACGCAGCTCCTAGGACTCTTAAAGCATCATCAGACATTTCTTCTGCTTTCTGTAGATAATCATTTTTAATCTCTTCAGTCATGGGAACGACTTTGCCGTCGATATATGCCCTTGTGCAGTGTTTTAGGAGATTGTCGGTGGCACCCTTGGTGTTTACAGTATAGTGTCCCGGGTTTTCAGGATCTTCAGTAAGGGTGGACATGAGCTTTCTGTCAGAATCAAATGGTTTTTCACCGATTCTTCTGAACTTTCTGTCGAGTTCTTCCTTTCTTAAACCCATTCTGCTGCCCATAACAACCATGGCAATTTCAGTGGGGTCTCCTGTTGTAGTGGTTGCATCTGAACTTAACACCATTGTTTCAATGAGTTTTTTCTCGTCTTCATCACCTGATATTTCATCGAGATCCACATCGAGCTGATGCATATTTTCAGATGTATAAAGACTTACGATTGTCATCTTATTCTGGGTAAGTGTTCCTGTCTTGTCTGAACATACTATATTTACAGATCCGAGGGTTTCAACGGCTGGCAGTTTTTTTACAATTGCATTCTGCTTTGACATCCTTGTAACTCCCATTGCAAGAACTATTGCAACTATTGCGGGGAGTCCTTCAGGAATTGCAGCAACTGCAAGGGATATTGCCGTGATGAACATTTCCTGCCACGGTCTGTCCTGGAATATGCCGACTGCGACCATAAGTGCAGCGATTGCAATACAGAGAATTCCGAGTTTTTTTCCGAAGTCGTCGAGTCTTCTCTGAAGGGGAGTCATTTCATTTTCATCTTCTTCAAGTATCTTTGCAATCTTTCCTATTTCCGAATCCACGGCATTGGCCACAACTACACCGGTGCCCCTTCCATAGGTTGCAAGGGTTGACATGAATGCCATATTCGCCCTGTCGCCGAGGGGTGTGTTTTCTGCTTCACTTATATAAGCAGCATTTTTTTCACTCGGTACGGATTCCCCTGTAAGGGCAGATTCTTCTATCTGAAGATTTGATGATTCAAGAAGTCGTATATCTGCAGGGATATACCTTCCCGCGTCTATTTCAATAATATCTCCCGGAACTATGTCTTCTGAATTTACTTCAGTGAGTTCTCCGTTACGCCTTACAATGGCCTTTGGTGTTGTAAGCTGTTTTAAGGCTTCCATGGCCTGTTCAGCCTTGTTTTCCTGTATCATACCGATAACGGCATTGACCAGAACAACAACAAGGATGATAATGGCTTCTGCAATGTCACCCATGAATATGGAGAGAAGGGCAGCAACAAGGAGAATGTAGATCATGGTGTCGTTGATCTGTGCAAAGAACATTTTCCAGATGCTTTTTTTCGGTTTTTCCTTCAGTTTGTTGGGTCCATATTTCTGAAGCCTTTCTTCAACTTCCTTTTGGGAAAGTCCCCGGGAAGGATCGGTATTGAGTTCCTTCAGGACCTCCTCAGAAGATTTCGTGTACCACATTTTTTTCACCTCTTAACAATGATTTCGTAAATCAGTATATCAGAATATGGTATTTAATACCATATTTGAATGTAAAACAAACTATTAAGCTTTTATGCTTTGATCATGAT
>JBDHVQ010000251.1:0-2903 GCA_039809845.1 Clostridiaceae bacterium
AGACCTCTTGGATAATAAATCATGGAAGGAATGCTTTTTTCCTTAAGTCCTTCCTTTAACATATCCCTTTCCTTGCTGTCTTTGAGCATTATCGTGTACTGGGCCCAGCTTGAAATGTAGCCTTCTGGAATATATGGTGTAACAACAATATCCTTGAGTCTTTCTGTGTACCATTCTGCCACTTTATTTACAGCTTCAACTTCATTTTCTTCAAACGCCTTAAGTTTTGGTAAAAGTATGGCTGCCTGCAGGGTATCGAGTCTTGAATTCATTCCTATTTCCCTGTTGTCGTACTTATCTGCAGGAGACTTTCCCTGTGCCCTTAAAGATCTTAATCTTGAATCTGTTTCTTCATCATCTGTAAATATCGCACCACCGTCACCATAACAGCCAAGTGGCTTTGCAGGGAAAAATGAAGTAGCTGAGATATCTCCGAAGGAACATGCCCTCTTTCCTCTTATGCTTCCGCCGAACCCCTGTGCTCCATCTTCGAGTACCTTTAATCCATACTTTTCAGCAATGGGTAATATCCTGTCATAATCTGCAGGAAGCCCGAATAAATCCACAGGAATGATTGCCTTCGGAGTCAGCTTTCCTTCAGAAAGAGTCTTTTCTATTGCCTTCTCAAGAGCCTCAGGGGACATGTTGAAAGTCCTTTCATCAATATCCACAAGGACCGGTTTCGCACCAAGAATTGACGCACATCCGGCCGATGCAAAATATGAAAAGTCAGATGTAAATACAGCATCCCCCGGACCGATTCCCCATATCATGAGAGCGAGCTGCAGGGCATCTGTACCGTTACCACAGGTAACACAGTAATTTCTGCAGGTATATTCTGCGAGCTTTTTTTCAAGCTCAGCAACAGGTTTTCCAAGGATAAACTGAGAACTTAAAATTACATCCTCAATACCCTTATCTATATCATTTTTCAATACTTCATACTGTTTCTTAAGATCCCTGAACTGCATAATTAACCCCCAAGTACTTATATTATCTTTAATTTAATATTTCAAAGTGATTTCCTACATTAGTGATTATATTTTATTGAAGGATAATTGTATACTTTTATCAGGTAATGTCGGATTGTTATCAAAACCTTTATCAATTCTTTGTCAAAAAAAATAAAAATCATTTTAAAATTGAACTGTAATTTCCGTACACCTTACAATGAATTAAAGAGCTGATAAAGGTGGATAAAAAAATAAGAGTAAAAATAGAAATATGTCTTAAAATAGTTAAAAATACTTCCCCCCGTTGTAATGACTTGATATCACCATTTCAACGGGAGGAAAAATGAAGCCGATTATCTTTCTGCTGGGTCACCAATCTTAATTACAAACTGAGGCATTCCGTAGCTTTCTGCAACTATGAGATAAGGTCTGTTGAAGTTCATGTCGACTACTTCAAAATCCTTAAGAGGAGCAGCTCCGGCAAGCTGTATGTCAGTTACAGCACCCGCTCTGAATCCTTCCTTGTCAACCATGAGCTTTGTGCTCTGATTCAGTGAAGAGACAAATAATCCATCCGCAATTCCTGAAAAATCAGCACCCTTTTCAAAAATTGAACCATAGCCTAAAGTGGTGAGAGGAGCTTTAAGGTCTGTGTCTGATTTTTCGATTGCTACCTGTGGAATAGTAATGTTAAGCACCACGTGTTCCATTTCAGATGCATCAGATGAGACTATTTCCTGAATATTTTTGATATCCATGGGATCTGTTCCTTCATCTGGAAGAATCAGCCAGACATTTCCGCCGCCCTTTAAAGTGCTGTTGTAGGCTGTGTAATTGTCACCTCTCAATACAAAGGCATTGAATCCTTTCTTCTCCATTGCAGGTACATTTTTGGTTTCTCCTGACTGTGTCTTGAATGAAATATCACCTGCAGGCTGGAATCCTGAATACCACATGTTGTTTATGACAAAGACATTTACAATATCCATTACAGTTGATGGATCTGGTGGAGTTCCTTTATCCAGAAATCCTCTGCTTCTTTCCTTTATCCATGAATTTATGATATTTTCTGATGCTGCAGTATCAGAAAAATCCAGTGTCGCAGCTTCCGACATGTAATTGTCTGTAATATCCTGAAGAAAATCCGTTGCCGGTTTAAAGTCTTTATCGATGAAAAGACCGGTGGAAAGTGCATAACCGTTTCTCGTAGGATTTCCGTTTTCATCCCTTACAACTGTATTGAAAAGTCTTGTAAAAGCATTCATGCTCTTGCTGATATCAGTTTCCGGTTTTATGCCCATTATTTCAGAAAGCGAGTCTTTTACAGCTCCATTGGCTCCTTCCCTTAAAACCGCCATGGTATTGAAAAGAGAGATCGGAGAAAACACAACGTTCTGTTTCTTCGATTCTTTGTTGACTTCCGAAAATACCTTGTCTGTCATCTGCCAGATGCCGTTTTTGATATCTTCAGCATCTTCCATCGTTCTGAATTCCTCGTAACTTACAAATTCACCTTCAGCCTTTTCATTGAGCATACTCGACTCAACTGCCTTTTTTGATTCATCTGAACGTGCATCATTTTCAGCTATTGTAATGAATTTATCTTCATTAGGTACAGAAGAACCTGAAGGTATGCTGCCTGCCTGGGATGCAACTGTAGTGTCCGTGTTTTTTTCTTCCTCTTTCTGTCCCATTGGTTTTAACCCACATGATGAGAGTATTCCAAGTGACAGCATAAGGCATATCATCTTAATATTTTTCTTTTTCATTTCTTTCTCCATAACATCCATGAAAACTTCATTGATTTTATTTTTTTTGGTTATTGTCCTTCTTATAATCACATTTACTTTCTGATTCTAATTTTTTTACATTTAAATAACCTTAAGGAAAGAATACTCTCCGTATCATTCCTTAAGGTATATCTTTCAATCCTTCGTATATTTCAACCTT
>JBDHVQ010000252.1:0-2901 GCA_039809845.1 Clostridiaceae bacterium
CTGGAAGGTATATCTACAATGTCAACTCCGAGGAATGTATCAAAAACACCTGCAAAGGAATGTTCCGCACTGTCTTCGGAACTTGCCGAACTCCTCACTGAAAAACGTACTTCCGGATTGATAAATCCTCTTCTCACTTCTTCATAAATAAGATTCTCTATATCTTTTTCAGTTTCCTCTCCTGAAAAATCAGAAATCACTGAAAAAGGCGGAACATTTAATCCTGAATTGCGAAGACTTATCAGTCCTTGTGCTTTTCCGCCAATACTGAGGTTTTTATGGAAGAGGCTTTTGTCATTAAAATCCCTGTCGCGTATTATTATCATATATATCCCATCCTTAAAAATAATGCCACCGTCAATACCATTATACCTTCTGTTATGAAAGTATAGATTTCAACCATTTTAACCAGCTTTTTTCCATGGGGATTCCTGATATAGGAAAGTATATACCATGTTATCCACCCTGTATTCAGAATCAATAATACCACTGACGGTCTAATAAGATTGATTACAAGAAAAATATTTGTAACTATATCAACGAGAATCAGAATAAGGACATAAAATGAAGCTTTCCTGTATCCTATAAGTGATGAATAGGTAACATACTCTGTCTCATCTTCAGGTGACCTTATCTTCCTGGCTATTTCCCAGATAAGCCCTGGAAAATACATGGTGAAGGCAAGAAGAACGGTATAGATTGTGACGGGAAGTGAGTATTTTATAGTTGTAAAACTTAAAACGTAAATATTTAGTATCATCACAATGGGATTATGTGTTATGAGGGCAAGGAAAAGATTCTTCTGTATTTTTGACTTTGAGAAAAACCACATGGACATTAAAAATCCGTATATATACAGAAAAAAGAACCAGGGCAGATTATTCATAAAAAGGATATTCAGAATCACCGTAATTCCTGTGAAAAAAAGGAGCAACACCCATAGGTCATTTTTCCTTACCCGACCCGAAGGAAGTGCCCTTTCCGGGAAAAGTCTCCTGTCCGTATCATAGTCCTTGAAATCATCTGCAATCCGGAGCAGAAGGAGAAAGGAGAATACTGTGAATGCACCGATAAATTCCTGTATTCCAATCCCCCTCGGTTTAACAACACCCATATTGAGAAGGAGGACAAAATATATTTCAAAAAACAGCAGAATAGATACCAATGTTCTTTCTGCCGGCGGAAACATTTCATTCAGGTAAATCAGCTGTCGCTTTAACATAACCTTTATCCCTCCATTGATCAGTTTTTGGTTCCGTTGTGATAATTATGCAGTCTTAAAATTAAAATATCAAAAAAACATAATGGAACACAAATATCCCTGTGTTCCATTAATGATTATATTTGGTTTACTGGTTTTTGGGTTTAATTGTTCAAAAGACCTGCCTTCTCGAGGAAATAGAACGCAAGACTCAGTACAACTGCAACGATTGATGCAAGAACCATTCCCTTGAATTCAACCTGACCGAGTTTTACTGTGAGTCCTGAAAGACCTGTGGTGAAAATAACTGAAGTCAGTACAAGGTTTTTTGATTTTGAATAGTCAACTTTTGAATCCACCAGTAGTCTTATTCCCGATGCTCCAATCATACCGTAAAGGAGGAATGTAACCCCACCGATGACATTACCGGGGATAGACTGAATAAGAGCTGCTACAGGCCCTATAAAGGCCATGAGAATCGATATAACTGCAGCCCCTGATATAACATACACTGAATATACTCCTGTTACTGCCATGACTCCTATATTTTCACCGTATGTGGTTGTAGGCACCCCACCCACGAGTCCTGACAATGCAGTTGAAAAATTATCCGCAAAAATACTTCTGTGAAGGCCAGGGTCACGGAGAAGATTTTTTCCGATGATGTTAGAAGTAACTACCTGGTGGGAAATATGTTCTGAAGCTATAACGAGAATTACAGGGAGCATTGTAAGTGCAGCACTGATGCTGAATCTCGGCGCCTGGAAATGTGGCATGGTAAATAACGGTGCGGATATAACCTTTGAAAAATCAATCATTCCGAAGGACAGGGAAACGATATATCCTGCTACTATTGCTATAAGTATAGGAATCGTTGCAAAGAATCCCCTGAAAACCACGGATCCGAATATCACGATAAGAAGAGTGACAAGAAATACAATGAGGTCTTTCGGAGTTGCATCAGGCGTCATTATTTTCGCACCGATTGCCCCGCCATTGATTGTAAGTGATGCCATTTCAAATCCAATGAGGGCAACCACAGCCCCCATTGCTGCCGGTGGCAGTACAATGTCGATCCACTTAATACCGAACTTCTGAATCAGCCAGGCAAGTACACATCCTAAAAGACCTACAACAATGAATCCGCCCTGTGCATAGGGAAATCCAAGATTTTTTATTATGAGTGCACCCGGAGCCAGAAATGCAAAGCTTGATCCTAAATATGCCGGCGCCTTGCCCTGAGTTATAAGTATAAATAAAAGAGTTCCTATACCGTTCATGAGAAGTACGATACCAGGATCAATTCCGAATATCAGTGGCACAAGAACCGAAGCTCCGAACATTGCAAATGCATGCTGAAGGCTCAGCGGCAGGAACAGGTTTCCCGGCACCTTTTCATTGACCTGATATATTTTCTTTTTTTCCATATTTCCTCCACATTCCTTAATTTTTCCTAACTAAGAATATCAGAAGGATTTATGTATATCAATAGTTACAAGGATTTACACTGGATTTATTTTCCTTTATTTTGCCGGGCTTTATCTCAATGAAACCCTGACTTGTTGTAAATGGAGTAAGAGGCACTTCACGGACTTCCTTAAAAATTTTTTATCGGAATACTTCAGACATACATAATGATGTAATAAAAATTTCAAAGAGATGCATAAATTATTGATTCAACAGGTTTGATTCAACAGGTT
>JBDHVQ010000253.1:0-2876 GCA_039809845.1 Clostridiaceae bacterium
ACATAAATATCAGAATATTGCAGATGAAGGAAACAAAACTCTTTATAACAGCATACTTAGATTCCTGGGTGCCCTTGAATATCTGCTTTTAAATGCTGTTAAAATTGAATATAATTATTACATCAGAAAGGAACAGCAACGCCAGGAACAGCTTGAGTTGAAGGCAAAGTTACGTGAGGAAAAAGAAGAACGGGAAGCGCTTGCAAGAGAAAAGAAAAAGATAGAAGCTGAGGAATTGAAATACAAACAGGAACTTGAGAAGATTCATCTTATGGTAAATGATGAGTCCATAACTGAAAAAGAAGAACTTAGAAAAAGAATTCTTGAACTCGAAGGTCAACTCTCAAGTGTAGCAGTGAAAAAGAACGAAATATCAGAGCTTTCAAATGGACTTGCAGGAACAGTTTATGTCATCAGCAATCTTGGATCATTTGGTGATAATGTATTTAAAATCGGTATGACCAGAAGACTTGAACCATCTGATAGGATCAATGAGCTCTCCAGCGCCAGTCTCCCATTTAAATTTGATGTTCATTCTTTTATTTTTACAGATAATGCCGTTCAGTTAGAAAATGAACTTCATAAAAGACTGAATGAATATAGACTAAATAAAGTGAATTTCAGAAAAGAATTTTTTAAAATTTCAATTGATGAACTTGAAAAAGTTGTATATGAAATTCAGCCTACAGCCGAATTTAACCGTACAATGCTGGCAGAAGACTTTAAAATTTCCTCCGATGAAAAAATTGAAGCTCATGAAATTGAAGAAGATTCATATTCTGAGGAATCCGATGAAGATTAAAAAGACAAATGTAATTTTTATTAAATAAAATATGCAAAAGAACCTGTCATTTCTTAAAATTCAAGATGCAGGTTCTTTTATTATTATTTGGATGGAAGGAACGGGACTATGGACTGTGCTATTTTTGATAGTGGGTGTGTCTGAAGAACTATCTTGCCGGGGCCCGTGAGGACGGTATTGAAGAGTCCTTCTCCGCCGAACATAACATTCTTTACACCTTTTACAGTCTGAATATCAATAGAAACTGTGTCATCCATCATGGCAAGGTATCCTGTATCAACTATCATCTGCTCTCCGTCTGCCAGTTCGTACTCCACCATGGAGCCGTCTATTTCAATAAATGCTGTCCCGTTTCCTGACAGTTTCTGCATTATGAATCCTTCGCCTCCGAAGAATCCGGCACCCATTTTCTGATTGAAATGGATGGAAAGATCAACGGAAGATTCTGAAGCGAGGAATGACTTTTTCTGGCAGATTACACTTTTACCTGGTGCCACATCGACTTTAAGTATTGCTCCGGGAAATGAAGATGCAAATGCAATTTCGCCGTCCCTGTGTGCTGTGAAGGTATTTAAAAACAAGGATTCCCCAGAAAACATTCTTCCGAATGCCTTGCCTATTCCGCCTGATGAAATCTGCATTTCAATGCCCGGTGTCATCCAGCTCATGGCACCGCTTTCAGTAATCATTGATTCCCCTGCCGAAAGGCTGCAGATAACCACAGGTAAATTTCCCCCAAGGATTTCGTACTTCATAATTTCCCCTCCTTAAGACGTTTTATCTTTTAGGAAATTTTATAATCTGCGGTTTAAAGGCGAGTTAAAAAAACAGTAATTTATGTAAATTCCATGATAAAAGAAAAACCCTTTCCAAATATAATTGGAATAGGGTTTTTCTTTTATCAGTTCTTTTCAAGTTTAAGGTCGTAGTTTAAATTGTCAGGTGTCAGCTGGTATTCTTTGGATTTTATCTTGTCATTGACTGGATCCTGAGCTGAAACTGTAAGATTTAAAGAAGATGGGAGGATTACTGTATTTTCACCGGGTTGCAGTTCCCTTGCTGCCTTGCCGTTTATCATGAGCATTGAAGGCTGGCTGGCTTTGAAAATATAGTTTCTGAATCCATATCCTGAATTTACTTCCGCCTGGGTAACCCCATCAACGTAGTTGACTACTGCAGTTGAACCTGCATCGTTATATACATCCATATTCATTATGAATCTTACGGTATTTTCACCTGGCTTTGCAGCTACCTGAATCGTATTTTCAGTACCGTGCTTAACTTCCTTTTCATTTACAAGGATTATAAGGTCCGGTGCAATGTCTGTAATATCCATGGTGAACTGATGAACAATAATCCTGGGCTTTCTTACAAGAGCTCCGCTGTAATCAACTTCGACGGATGTGTTAGCACCGCCGTTACCGTTTAGTTCATTGAATACTGCCTTTTTGATATCATCCCTGTATCCTTCAAATACATCAGTTTTGATGGGCTTTCCGAGTGAATCGTAGGTCATTGACATTAAAGTGGGATAATCATTGGAATTTACCGCATCGCGCAGCTTATTCTTCTGGCTTCCTGAACCTACTACACTTACGATAAAAAGTGCGGCGGCCACAATTACAAGCCCGAGAATCCCTACGAGTCCCATTACCATATTTCTGTTTTCCAGTCTCTTTCTCAAAATCCAGTCCCCCTCGTGCTATAGTGGTTTTTCATAACGGGTGAATAAAATCTTTCCGTCACTTGTTTTCATGAAGTAATATATGAATCTTTCAGTCTTTTGGGAAGTTTTTATTCCCTCCCCTGTCCTTTCAATGACTGAAGTGAAATCCACATATCCTTTTTCACTGTCTTCAAATATAATACCATGAATCATCATGGAGCTTAAGGCAAAGGAGTCTTCTTCCTCAGTCTTTTCCTGTTCTATTTTCTTTTTAATCCAGAAATCCATATTGGAGCCGTCCTGGACATATGTATAGGTAAGATCGTACTTTCCTTCTGTTATGTCTTCTGCAAGGTATTTCTGAATATTTTCAGCTGCTTTTTTAACTTCATCAAAGAGTTTATCCTG
>JBDHVQ010000254.1:0-2843 GCA_039809845.1 Clostridiaceae bacterium
GCAACTACAATGGCGGAATCAAAGGCAGCTTCAAAGGCTGAAGGAAAGTCTTCAATGGCTTCCAATTCTTCTGATACATCAAAGGCAGCTGAAGCTACAGGAGATGAAAAGACTGAAGAAGTAACTCTTGAAGCATTCAAGGGCCCCATGACAATCAGAGTAAAAGCAACAGCTGACAAAATCATGGAAGTTAAAATCCTCTCCAACGAAGAAACTGAAGGAGTTGCTGATGAAGCACTCGAAGAACTTCCAAAGACAATCGTTGAAAAGAACAGCTTAAAGGTAGACACTGTTTCAGGGGCAACTTACTCTTCTGAAGCTATCCTTAAGGGTGTTGAAGAAGCTATAAAGAAGATGGGCTTTAATCCTGACAACTTCAAGAAGTAATTCCAGGAAAAACTTCAGTAAAATAAAATCATAATACTTACAGGACAGCTGTCATACCGGCTGTCCTTTTTATTCTGCTCTTTAATATCATCCTTTTCCTGCCGGTTCTTTCTTAGGAAGAAATCAGAACATGGTTAAGGATTGGTGACCCCACCAGGGTGAATATAGTCAGGGTGAATGCACTTTTTATAATGAGTCATATTTTGTGTGCTGATCTCAATGTTGTGGTAAACTGTACTTGTTATATAAATTTTAATCTTAAGGAGGAACCACGCTGATGTACACTACAGTAACTGCACTTTAATACCTGACACCTGCCTTATGGGTTTTTTGTCATGCATTAAAACTGTTACTTGATATCCGTCAGTTGAAAAGGTTCTTTTTTCTTTGGCATATTCTGCCCTGTTTTTCACACTTCACGGAAAAATTTCACAGTTCTCATGAGGCTCTTCAGGTCTTTTTATTTTAATTATCAGGATAATCAAATTAAAAGGATGTGATTTTTTTGCACGTAAAAAATATAACAGTAATAAAACCGGATGGAACAGAACTTCTTAAAGACATATCATTTACAGCAGGAGACGGAGATAAAATAGCGGTGATCGGCGAAGAAGGAAACGGAAAGTCAACTCTTCTTAAAATCATATACGGTGATGAGTCTGTAATGAAGAATTTTAATATTTCCGGTACCGTTGACCTCATGGGAAGAATCCCTCAGATGCTTCCACAGCATCTGCCATTTGAATGGAACGGATCTTCAGTGACAGAATTTATTCTTAAAGACAAACCCATTGATAATATAGTCCCTGATGATTACAACAGATTATCGTATGTTTATGAAAAAGCCTATGAACTCGGAATAAATTCTGCCCTTATTGAGAAAGAAGATAACATGGGAGTCTTATCCGGCGGAGAAAAGGTGATGCTTCAGCTCTTAAAGATAGCAATTTCTCCATATTCTCTCCTTCTCCTCGATGAACCTACAAATGACCTCGATACAAAATCCCTTGAGTTTCTGGGTAACTTCATTTCATCTGAAATAAATCCCGTGATCTTTATAAGCCACGATGAGACACTTCTTAGTGAAACAGCCCTCTCGGTACTCCACTTGGAACAGGTCAATATGAAAACCAGGAGGAGATTTACTTTCTTTGAAGGTAAATACGACGACTATATAAGCACAAGACTTAAGGGATATGAAAAATCAGTCGTACTTGCAAGGAAAGAAAAAGCAGAATATTTAAAGAAGAAGGAAAGATTGAACGACATAATGAACTCCGTCCATCATGCACAGAATTCCATTTCAAGAAAAGATCCGGCAGGCGGAAGACTTCTTAAAAAGAAGATGCATGCTATAAAATCAATGGAGAAGAGATTTGAGAAAGAAGGTTATTCAAAAGTCGACCACCCGGAAGAATCCATAGATATTTTCTTCCCGCCTGTAAGTATTTCCCCTGAAAAACGGATTACTGACGGAACACCTGAAATAAAAGCAGGAGAAAAACTTCTCGTAGAATCTTCTGACCTCATTATAAGAGGAAAAGACAAGATCGTAATAACAGGTGATAACGGCACAGGTAAAAGCCTGCTTATCAGCGAGCTGTATTCTCTGATCAGGGACAGAAAAGACATAAATATCGGTTTTATGCCTCAGAATTATATGAATGTGCTTAAATCCTATGATTCAGCTGTGGATTACCTCATAACTGACGGGACAAAGGATGATATCACAAGGTCCCGGGAACTTCTGGGATCAATGAAGTTCACCCGTGAAGAAACTGAAAATCCTCCGGGGAACCTTTCAGACGGACAGAAGGCAAAGCTATTTATACTGAAATTCATCAAGGATTCAAAGGATGTCCTGCTCCTCGATGAACCTACAAGAAACTTTTCTCCCCTGTCTGCACCGGTAATAAGAAATATACTCTACAGCTTCGAAGGTACAGTTATTTCCGTTTCCCACGACAGGCTTTTCATCTCAGGTATTTCAGACCTTCCCGAAGGAAGGATATTTAAAATATCAGATAATGTCCTCAGGGAAGTATTCATAAAAGAAAATGAAAAATAAATATATGACTCATGAATATATGAATTCTGAATTTTTGGCAGAAGGAATAGTGTAATGCTCTGTTTTTTTCAATGCCCATCATAGGTAATGCCCATCATAGGTAATGCCCATCTTAGGTAATGCCCATCTTAGGTTTCATGCATCATATAATCAGCTGATTCATCACCTGTTCTGAAAAAAGGATAAAGCACACGTGTTTTTACACTGCTTTATCCTTTATTTTATACAATCTTTGTCATGTAGCCATAGTAAAATCCCATGGCTCCTGCAATATATACTGCAATATTGAGTACGGATAAGAGAAGGACAAACTTCTCACCGCCTGTCACTTCATCCTTCTGTTCACGCCTTAATGTGAAATACCTCACTGTCACTATGGTAAACCAGA
>JBDHVQ010000255.1:0-2817 GCA_039809845.1 Clostridiaceae bacterium
TATAAAAAGCCTCTCTTTCTATTGTGGAAAGGGAGGCTTTTATGTGGTTTTTATCCTAGAGGAAACAGTTCATGTTTACATTGACTGTTGCAGGGGCGCCTGAGATTTCTTCGAGGGTTTCCTTTAGCATATCGAGGCATTCTTTTTCGTGTTTTCTCTTTACAAGGGTCTTTGACCTGAAATTGCCTTCTATTCTGTTTCCGAGAACTTCAGTCATTACCATTTTACCCTTGAAATCCGGGTAGTCTTCGCGGAATTTTGTTTCAATCTTGTCTTCCATGGTGTTCTGAAGCCTGTTTTCGAGAATATTGATAGTTGGCCTGTCAGCACCTATGTATTCTGTGAGTTTATCAGTCTTTGTGAGGTAAATGGTGAAATTCAGTTTTACGTAGTTGTTATCCAGTGATGATTCTTTGACCTTTTCCATTTTTACCGCTCCTTTTTTATAGGACTATCTGTCCAGCATTATGTTCAGTACTTCGATGTCTGTATCCTTCATTCCTTCTTTTGCCATTCTTCCGATACTGTCTATGGTCTCTTCCACACCATCTTTCATAAGTCCTTCTCCGGGTGAGAAATTCTTTCCCTGTCTTGCCATATTGTATCCTGTTATGCCGGCATCCACCGCAGTTGCAATCTTTGCGGCACAGGAGGGCTTTGCCCCGTCACAGACCATTCCGGAAGCAATCATAAGGGCATTTGATATGGTGTCTTCTATGACCTTTAAATCCTGCGTCTCAAGGTAGGCAATCCCTGCCCCTGCTGCAGCTCCTGCTGATGTCACCCCGCAGAACGCGGATAATCTTCCTATATGGCTTTTGATGTGGAGTGCACAGAGGTTTGAAATAAGAAGTGCCCTCATAAGGGTTTCTTCGACTGAGCCGTGTTCTTCTGCATATTCTATTACAGGCATGCAGCAGGTTATCCCCTGGTTTCCGCTTCCTGCATTTATAACCACGGGAAGTGAACACCCTGACATTCTGGCATCTGATCCTGCGGCGGCCTTTGCCCTTGCCCTGTCCCTTAAATTGGTTGAATCCATGAGGAGTATTGATCCTATTGAAGAACCCCATCTGCCTGAAAGTCCTTCCCTTGAAATCGCAGTATTAAGATCAATCTGCATTTTAAGAAGATCCCTGACTTCCGAAAGATCTGTGTTACAGGCGTAGTCGTATATCGAAGCCACCGACATATCCTGTGGCAGGGATGATGAATCCCCTCCCGGCACTTCTTCCTTTATGACTTCCCCGTTTTTTATTATCTTTACCACGTTGTTGTGCCTGTTTTTGATTTCGACTGTGACTTCATTGCCGTCGCTTCCTTTAAGGATTATCTCAATATCGAGGTTTTCCACCCCTTCCTTGAGTTTTACTTCCATCCTGCCTTCTTCTATGAATTTCTTTGCCTTTTCTATATCTTCTTCAGTGACTTCACTTAAAACCTCGAGGTCAAGTTTTTCCCTTCCGCCTGTGATACCGAGGGCTGCAGCTGCATCTATTCCCTTCATGCCGCCGGAATTGGGAACCGTAACTCCCTTTACATTCTTAATTATATTTCCTGAACAGAGTACTACGGCTGAAACTGGTTCACTGCCGAGATACTTTTTTGCCTTTGCAGCTGCAAGTGCTACAGCAATGGGTTCAGTACACCCCAAGGCACAGACGAGTTCGTTTTTTAAAAGTTCTGTATAATTTTCGTATGTCATCTTAAACATTCCTTTCCATCTTTTAAATTTGGTTCACTTAAGGAGTATTCCACCTGCTGTAATAAAATACGGGGGAAGTTGCCCATCCTTCGGCCATTTGAGTTCCCTTCCTGAAATTTCAGATATGGTTTTTACTACATCTCCCCCGAGGGACTCTATGGAGTAGCTCTTAAGGTGGGGTTTTATGCATGGAAGTCCTTTTTCCCTGGAACAGACTGCACAGAAATTACAGCATCCGCCGCCCAGTACCAGGCCTTTATGACTTTTGTTTTCCTCTATGAGTTCCAGTGTGAGCCTGTCTTTTATAAAAGTATAGACAGCATCTGTAACTTTACTTAGTTTCTCCTCACTGTATTCTGTCTTCTGAAGGCGGAGTGGTACGTGTATAAGATCTGCTTCTATTTTAAACTGTCTGTATTTTTCCCATAACTCCAGGGGGCTGAATGGAAATTCCGGACAACACCAGTTTTTATTGTACCTGTCACACTGTCTGCAAAACCCGATGAACTTTTCAGTATCTACAAAGTTTCTTATATACCATGCAGTATCGCAGGTATATGAAAGTCTTTCCTTTTCCCATGTTTCAATATCCATTTCATGGGATATATGTATTTTATCCATAAATATCCTTAAAAACCTAATAACGATTACACTTCAAGTATAGTATATTCCATTTTAACTGTTAAACCAATTTTTATATGAAAAAATAAAGCGGTAATGTCCTTAAAATTTTATATCCCCCAAGGATTCTTATCCCAAAGGTATGTGTAATACTTTTTTGAATCCTCCAAAAAAGTAAAAAAGACGGGAATTTGTATAATATCCGTCTTTTTTATTTATCCTGTTATTTTCCTGTGGCTTTTACTCCGGTTTTCTTCATCTTTTCTTACCCCGGTTATAAAGGGAAGTGCCAGAAGAAGTGCAATCAGAACTGTCAGGAAAAAACTTAAAAGAAGTCTTGAAACTTCCTTTTCAAGGCCTGAAAAAAGTACCGCCGCTGTTATGGATGACACGGCAAGGAGAACTATAAAACCTGCCTTTGTATGATTTCTTTCCATTGAGCCCACCTCCTTTGAGTCAAAATAATCTTAAAAAATCCCGTTTAAAGGCAT
>JBDHVQ010000256.1:0-2777 GCA_039809845.1 Clostridiaceae bacterium
CTTTTTACCTTTTTAAGTTCCCGTCTTTCCTTGAATCCGCCTGTTTCGTCTCTATAATCTACAATGTTCTGGGCTATGGTTTTATTGATTCCTGCAATATATGTTAAAAGGGACGGAGTTGCAGTATTAAGATCCACACCGACACTGTTTACGCATCCTTCAACTACACCGGTCAATGATTCCGAGAGTTTTTTCTGGTCTATGTCGTGCTGGTACTGTCCGACACCGATACTTTTGGGATCGATTTTAACAAGTTCAGCCATGGGGTCCTGCAGTCTTCTTCCTATACTAATGGCGCCTCTTACAGTTACATCAAGATCCGGATATTCCTTTGTTCCAAGGTCTGATGCGGAATAGACTGATGCCCCTGCTTCATTTGTTATGACATAGGATACATCTTTTTTTCCTTCTTTTTTTAGTTCCTCAAGGAGTTCCACTATAACTTCCTCTGATTCCCTCGATGCTGTACCGTTTCCTAAGGAAATGATATCGACTCCGTATTTTCCTATGAGGTCTTTTAAAGTCTTTATGGTTCCTTTGACATCTCTTCTTGGTACAGTGGGATATACGGCAGTAGAATCGAGGTATTTTCCGTTTTCATCGAGGACCGCTATTTTACATCCTGTCCTGAATCCCGGGTCAAATCCCATTACTCTCTTGCCTTTTATTGGTGCCTGAAGGAGAAGTGAATGAAGGTTTTTGGAAAAGACATCTATTGCCCCTTCTTCTGCCTTTTCAGTCAGCATGTTTCTTATTTCCCTCTCCGCTGAAGGCCATATGAGTCTTTTAAGAGAATCCTTCACTGTGTTTTTGAGAAATTCCCTGTTAAAAGGTGTAATTTCAAGGAGTTTTTCCATCATGTGTTCTTCTATTATTTCCTGATTGACATCGATGGTGACTTTTAAGACTTCTTCCTTTTCTCCGCGGTTTAAAGCAAGTATCCTGTGACCGGGTACTGATTTTAACTGTTCGCTGTATTCAAAATACATTTCATAGGGGGAATTTTCCCCCTTTCCAGTTGATACAATCATCCCAAGTTTCAGTATGTAGTCCCTTATCCACTTCCTGTTTGCCGCATCGTCAGATAGCATTTCAGCTATAATATCCGAAGCATAGTCGAGGGCTTTTTCTGCCGTTCCTATTTCTTTTTCAGGATCCACGTATTTTGACGCTTCATCCATCAGATTGCTTTTGCCTTCCAGTATGAAATCGGCAAGGGGTTTCAGTCCCTTTTCCTGGGCTATAATCGCCCTTGTCCTTTTCTTTGGTCTGAATGGTCTGTAGATGTCGTCAATTTCTGTGACAGTCTCAGCTTTTTCAATACTTTCTGCAATTTCATCGGTTAAATTTCCCTGAGCTTCTATGAGCCTTAGGGTATCTTCTTTTTTGGAAATGAGGTTCCTTAAGTAAGTCAGTCTTTCAGAAAGTTTTCTTATGATTTCATCATCGAGGGACCCTGTAATTTCCTTACGGTAACGTGCTATGAAAGGAATTGTAAGTCCTTCGTCAATGAGTGCCACCGTGCTTTCGACCTTTTCTTTCGGAACGGAGAGTTCCTGTGCAATTTTTTCAGCTATATCCATTTAAGATTACCACCCCTTGTCTTTTCCTTAAGGAAGGATTTAATAAAAATATCAATGTCGCCGTCTAATACATCCCCGACGGCTGATGTTTCTGCAAGTGTCCTGTGGTCTTTGACCATCTGATATGGATTGAAGACATAGGACCTTATCTGGCTTCCCCAGCCCATGTCCTTTAATTCTCCGGAGAGTTCCTCTATCTTTTCCTTGTGTGCCCTGTCTTTTAATTCGACGAGCTTTGCCTTCAGCATCTTCAAACACTCTTCCTTGTTGATATGCTGGCTTCTCTCGTTCTGGCTCTGTACAATAATACCTGTCGGAATATGTGTCATCCTCACCGCAGATTCTGTCCTGTTGACGTGCTGTCCGCCGGCTCCCCCTGCCCTGAATACATCTGTCCTGATGTCTTCGGGGTTTATTTCCACATCCTGGTCTTCTTTAAGCTCAGGGAGCACTTCCACGGATGCAAAGCTCGTCTGTCTTTTACCGTTGGTATTGTAGGGAGAGATCCTCACAAGCCTGTGTATGCCTTTTTCGCTCTTTAAAAAGCCGTAGGCATAGTCTCCCTCTATGGATATTACGGCTTCCCTTATTCCGGCTTCCTCACCGTCTAAAAGATCTCTGACCTTTGTTTTGAATCCCATCTTTTCTGCCCATCTTAAATACATTCTCATGAGCATCTGTGTGAAGTCCTGGGCATCGGTTCCTCCCACCCCCACATGGAGATTGAGTATAGCGGAGTTTCCGTCATATTCTCCCGAGAGCTGGGTTATTAAAAGTTCCTCATCGAGGTCATTATATAGGGATCTGATTTCTCCTATGAGTTCTTTTTCTCCGTTTTCATCCTCAGTCAGTTCAGATAAGATTTCAATGTCATCTGCCCTTTGGGCGAATGAACTGATCTTCCTTAATTTTTCCTCTATGGAATTGGCTTCCCTTGTAATTCCTGCAGCTTTTTCCGTGTCATCCCAGAAGCCTTCCTGACTCATCCTGGAATTAAGTTCCGAAAGTCTTGACTTTAATAAAGCCGGGTCAAAGACTCTCCTTAAGTTCAGTTATTTTAGACCTTATTTCTTCCATTTTCTTCATTTCTTCTGCCAGCTTTAAATTCATCGCTTCACCTCAATTGAAGGGTAATTCCCTTAAAATATCCATGGTATTATATTTTAAATAAAAACATACTTTTTTTCAAATAAA
>JBDHVQ010000257.1:0-2774 GCA_039809845.1 Clostridiaceae bacterium
TTTCTGTCATTCTTCCGGATATTTTTCCGGATATTTTTCCGGATATTCTTTCTGACATCTTTACTGATACGTTAAAGAATACTTTCTGGCAAAGTACTTTTTCATGATAATTTACCGTTCAATTATTTTTTGATCTTCTTCAATATTTTAACATATATCGGATCAGGGTATGAAATTCTTCTGAGGGTTTTCCTTATATTAATTCTTTTCTTTAAATCTTTTTTTACCTGTAAATTAATGGACTGATGATATACTTAAGTTTAATCAGGAGGGAGTTTTATTCTTCTGTATTATAGGGATATATCTTTATCCGCTTATTATGATGATGTATTTCAATTTACTATCCGGGAGGTTTACCATGAAAAAACTGATTTCATTATTATTTATCCTTCTTCTGTGTTTTGCATTTTATCTTGATTATACAAAATCCCCGACTCCCCTCACTGAATTTATTGGAAGGGCAATGAATTTCAGGATAAATGACACCAGAAATACAGGTGCTATCAGGGAAGAATATCCTGTCATATCGGATAACCCCAGAACTGCTGAGGATATGCTTAAAAAAGTATACCAGTCCGGCAATAAGGATATCAGAAATTTTTATATAATATACAGATATCCGGATGCGACTTCAGATGAGTATATGAAAGTATCTTCACCCGACGGAAAATCCATGACTGTCGAAATCAGACTCCCTGAAGAGAACAGTTCTGTTTCTGACAGAGCCCTCTCTGCGTTTTTAAAAAACAGAAAATTCTCATTCAAAAACTACCGGAACCTTGAGGATAATATCAAGGAGGTCTATACCAAAGGCGAAGATATATCAATACAGAATTCCTCTAACAGGGTACTCTATTCAATAAAAATGATTGAAAAGGAAGATGACAGGGGTAAATCAGTAAAGTACAGAATACTTTCCATCTATATTTCTGACGCAGAAATCTTTTTAAAACTCAATGGTCTGAGAGAGGAATTTGAACATGCAAAGGACGGCGATGTCCTCATGACAGATTTTAATGTAAGAGGAAAAGATAAGAACGCACAGTTTGCAGTTTCGAAGGATTTACCCCAAAAGACAGATAAAGTTCCGCAAACAAGGCTCATCATATATTTTGACCCAGATCTTTATACCAGGGACCAGGCATTTTTATTTGTAAAATCATTGGATATGCTGAATGAAAAAGATACAGAAGAACTTAAAACATTCCTTAAAGCATCGCAAAAATGGGCACCAAAGAAATCTGAAGAAATGGAAAAGCTCAAAAAGAAAAACTTTTCGGTGTTTGCAAGTTATCTGAAGAAAATGGATCAGGTTACATTAAGCTTTGAATTTTACAATTAGAAATTATTAAGTAGCTGTCCCACAAAGGAGTTTTTGCCTATCCGGATGATTTATCAATGAGAATTGTGAGGTATTAGTCTCTTCCCATAATAAATATTAAATGATAATCACCGGAAGGATTACTGCAGATATTAAAAACTGTATTATTCATTACAATTTCTATCTTGTTCTTTTTGATAATAGTACTCAAATATTGCATGGTACTTTAAAAACCGAGAACATTACATGTTTTGATTTCACATACTTTTTTGTTGTCAAAAGATCGGTTTTATCAATGAATCAGGATTTTCATCAAATTGCATTCCAGAAGCTGAGAAGAGGGTTGCCGCCTGGTGGATTTCTCGCCTTTGACTATTTTGAGTTTAATATTTTAGGAACATACATTTGGCATCTTTGAATGAATAAGTGCCTTATAAAAAATACTATTCCTAAAAAAGGTTAATAAATAAGAATATATTCTATCCCGCTGATGCTGCTCAGATTATGCAGGTTCAAAAAAATTTATTAGTTATATTAAGAATACTGTGAACATCTGTTTGTATTTTGAGGAATCCTCCTGTATAATTGAATCAATAAGTATCAAGAGGAGTAATTCCATGGCAGTTAAAGGCGAAAAGCAGAAAGAAGTATATAACTATATAATAGAATTTGCAGAAATGAGAGGTTATCCTCCTTCAGTCAGAGAAATCTGTGCTGCAGTGGGATTAAGATCCACATCCTCTGTCCACAATCATCTTCAGAACCTGGAAAAACAGGGGCTTTTAAGAAGGGATCCGACAAAACCCAGGGCAATTGAAATTCCTGAACTTGCAAGACCTGAAATCCTTAAAATACCTGTAGTCGGCAGAGTACAGGCAGGACTTCCTGTCCTTGCAGAAGAAAACATAGAAGACCACTTCATGCTCCCATCCCATTTTGTAAAACACACGAATGACCTGTTCATCCTTAAAGTACGTGGAGAAAGTATGATAAATGCAGGCATCCATGATGGTGACCTTGCCATTATAGAAAAGGCTGAGACTTCTTCTGACGGCGAGATTGTCGTTGCCCTCATTGAAGACGAAGCCACCATAAAGACTTTCTACAGGGAAACCAGTTATATAAGGCTTCAGCCTGAAAATGACACCATGGATCCCATCATAGTAAAAGACTGTTCAATACTCGGAAAACTCGTGGGCATATACAGGAAATTCTAGAAAACATCCCTTCAGAAAAAGATTTTTTTCTGAAGGGATGTTTTAATTTCCATATTAATTTCAACTTATTTGAATTTTTCCGGTCTGTTAATATGTTTTCAGGTTATTCTTTTTCTGATATTTCCTTCCTGAGCCATTCAAGTGCCTTGGTTTCCGCTTCTTCCGGTGAAGCCTGGATATCAGGTTCTATACCTTCTTCACTGTATTCTATCCCGTTTCTGTCAACTGTATTTCCC
>JBDHVQ010000258.1:0-2751 GCA_039809845.1 Clostridiaceae bacterium
TATTCTTATATCTTCAGTTCTCTCACCTTCAAAGTAGAGTACCGTATCCACCATGTGTTCGAGGACCCTCGGTCCTGCAAGTTCCCCTGATTTTGTAACGTGGGCAACTATGAAAAGGGGGATATTCAGGGTTTTTCCTATCCTCATGAGTTCCGCTGAACATTCCCTAACCTGGGACACTGATCCCGGAGCCGATGTTATGGAATCTGTATAGAGTGTCTGTATGGAATCTATAATCACAAATACGGGATTAATATCGAGGATATGTCTTTCCGCCTGGGGGAGCGATGTTTCTGAAAGAAGGTAGAGATTGTCGCTTTTTACCCCCAGCCTTTCAGCCCTCATCTTGATCTGTTCTTCTGATTCTTCACCTGATATATAGAGTACTTTCCCGGATTCTGCAATTTTACCTGAAGTCTGAAGAAGGAGAGTTGACTTACCTATTCCCGGATCTCCTGAAATGAGTGTAAGTGATCCTTTGACAAGACCACCGCCTAAAACCCTGTCGAGTTCTCCTGACCCGGTTGAATACCTCTGCCTCTCAGAGGATTCTATTTCAGAGAGTTTTCTCGGAATACTTCCCGAAGATATCCCCGTGCTTCTTTCCATTACCTTTGTCTTTTTAACTTCCACCGCTTCTTCCGCGAAGGAATTCCATGCCCCGCAGTCAGGGCATTTCCCCAGCCATTTTGGGGATACTGCCCCGCACTGTGAACATACGAACTGTGTCTTGTTTTTTGCCATCTGTCCCTTCCCTTATTATTGAAGAACCCAAATGAACCAGTCTGTCTTTTATTATTTTCCTTACTTATCAGGATGCTTACCTGTTTAAGCTTTAAGCTGCTTATTTATTATGCTGTCTGTTTATTTTTCTGAATTCTCTAGCATACTTCCCGCTTCACTGTCGCAGATTACTGTCACATCTGCGTGGAGCTTCAGTAAGGATGATGGGTTCATCGTTGTTATTTCATTGTCTCTGAATTTTCCGACCGCTTCCGCCTTTGATTTTCCAAGGGCTATGAGAACTATCTTCTTCGCCCTCATGATCCCTCTCATGCCCATGGTTATTGCACTTCGGGGAACATCTTCCTTCCCTTCAAAAAACCTTGCGTTACTTTCTATTGTATCATCCGTTAATGACACGGTGTGGGTCACATCGCTCAGGCTCTGCGAAGGCTCATTGAATGCGATGTGTCCGTTTGTACCTATTCCTAAAACCTGTATATCCTGGGGTTCCATGGACATCAGCATATCCTCGTATCTTTCTGCTTCTTTCTGAAGATCTTCAGCATTCCCTTCCGGCACATGGGTGTTGTTGGGGTTGATATTTATGTGGTCAAAGAGGTTTGTCTTCATGAAGTAATGGTAGCTCTGGTGGTGTTCCGGAGAAAGTCCAGCATATTCATCGAGGTTTACTGTGGTTATTTTTGAAAAATCAAGGTCTTCATCCCTGTTTCTCCTTATGAGCTCCCTGTATAGCCCCAGTGGTGATGAACCCGTTGCAAGTCCCAGTACCGCCGTGGGGTTATTCCTCATTGCTTCTTCAACAAGGTCCGCCGCCTTGTATGCAACATCCTTTTCACTTCCGAGTACAATAATTTCCATCTTTATTTATCTCCGTGTCTTCCTCATTATCATAAGATAAATAATATTTTACACACAAAATGTAAAAAATGATTCATCAAATTGGTATCAGCTTAAAAAATTTCAGGATATTTATTCATTCCGCTGATATAATTTTAATGTACCTGGAGGAGAAGATATGAAAAAGAAACTGATCTGTTTTGACCTCGACGGGACACTCCTCGACGATTACAAGAGGGTTCCCCCCAACAACATAAAAGCCATAGAAAAACTTCATAATGAAGGCCATATAGTTTCAATTGCCACCGGAAGACTTTATAAATCAGCGGCAAAGGTAAGAAAACTCCTGCCCCCGGGAGTTGAAATAATTGCCTCCAACGGAGCAGTGGTCGAAAAGGCAGGAAAATTCATCAGCATAGAGAGGATTTCGCCAGAAGAACACAGCCTCATCTTCGACCTTGTGACGGGTGAAGGATTTCCCCTGACCTTTGATTCACTGTATGCTGCCTACCATACAAGCTTTGGTACCTGTATAAAATTCAATTATTTCATGAACAGAATTTCAAAGGGCGATCTATATATCAAAAATGTCCACACGAGGAATAAAGAAGAATATATGAAATACGCAAAATACTTCGTGAACGGAATAATCATTTCAAAAAACAGACCCGCCGGACTTAAAAAATTACGACAGAAACTTGAAGAAATGAATCTCTTCAACATAGAAAGTTCAGGATACGACAACGTGGAGATAATCCCCTATGGCATTCATAAGGGCGTCGGTGCAGAAATCCTCGCAGAATACCACGGCATAGATAAGGAAGATATCATAGCCTTCGGGGATGCAGAAAATGACCTAAAGCTTTTAAAATCAGCGGGTATTTCAGTAGCCATGGGCAATGCATCCGATGAAGTCAAGATGCATACAACCATGATTACTGATTCAAATCTTAATGATGGTATTCCCAATGCCCTGGAGAAGATATTCGGGATCAGAATAATCTGATAAACAGAAAAAAAGTTCCTGATTAAGAGACTGCCTTACGCACTTTCCGCAAAACGTACCGAACTCCATTTTTCCCATTTTAAAAGGCACAGAAGGAATATCCCCCTGTGCCTTTTTTGCTTTATACAGATTTTTTATAATGGTTTTTAGGATGGTTTTAA
>JBDHVQ010000259.1:0-2739 GCA_039809845.1 Clostridiaceae bacterium
GAAAATACATCCTGGATAAACTACAGGAAGTTATTATAAATATTAAACAAATTTCCAACTTCTTTAATAAAAATATATTAAAAATTATTCAAAGGAATAAAAATGGAATGTTTCACGTGTAACACTCCATCTTTTGGAAAAAATTCTAATTATTTTTCAACTACCTTAATTAACATTATACCATCAGTTAAACGCAAATCATTTTCTTTCCATTTGGCAGACAGTTTATTATTTTAGAATGTTGCACATTTAAATTTATTTCAACTTGAATATCCTATATAAGAACATTTTGAATTATATATTCTACTATTATTAACCAAAAAGTTCCTTCAAAACTCAATCCAATTATTTAAAAGAATGTAGATATCCACATTACAAATATAAACTGTTGATATGTTTCACGTGAAACATCTGGATTGATATTAGATTTTTAATCAACTATCTCCTTTATTGGATTCTTTTATGAATCATAAATTTCTCAGAAATATATCTATAAATAATATTATCAAATAAATCTCAGGTTAAGAAATTACACTATAAGTCCCATGATATTAGTCCAGAAAGACTTCTAAAGCTTATAATTATTTTGAATATAAAAATATTGGTGTAGTACATTTTATTTTGATTGAATTTGCAGAGTTATTTCAAAGAATACAATGTTAATACTTTTGTAATATAAGAAATAATCAGATTACCTAAATTAGAATCACCTGAGGGGCTCGTAAATAATTCCGTCTCTGATATTAATTAATTTGCTGCTTTTTCCTGAAACCAATATCAAATATGTTTCACGTGAAACATATTTGATTTAATAGGCATTCCTGTTGTGAATACATTGATAATTTAATGAAAATTTTTCAGTCATGATATTTTTATTAAAATAAAAATGTAGGTTTCACGTGAAACATTCTTAAAAATATCCAACTCCAATATATAGGAAGTTACTCGAAGGTATTTTCAAGAATAAAATTGATATCCTCAATAATAACATTCAACTATTTGAGTACATTTAAAGAGTAAATTATAAATACAGTCAATTTATTTTTCTAAGTTTTTTTAAAATCTATGTCGCAATAAAATATTATTCATAAGTTTTAAATTACGTCTAAATGTAAAGTAAACTATAACGATTTTACTGAATATAATAATCTTGTATATACTTTACTTTTGATTTCCTTTATCTTATAAACTGAAATAGTATCAAGATGCCTTTATTGAAGGGGTAAGGGATTTTCCTAATTGGTGGATATTACTTACTTCTATATGTTCCTTTTATTTATTTGATGGTTTCTGAAGAGAATTATAAACTGGAGCTAATTAGTTCCACATTCCCAGTCTCGTACTTATATCAAAATCCATTAATCTTTTTTACTCTTATCCACAATTCCATTTTGAACTGTTGATAATGTTTCACGTGAAACATTGAACCCAGAAAATATTACTTATTTTGTATTCATAAAAATTTTAATAAATTTTTTAGGCAGGTTATCTTGAATTATCTTTTGTGTTTTATAAAGGGATGTTAATAATTCACAATATTTGTAGGAAATAGAGTATTTCTTAATTATATTTTTTTAAAAATATCATTGAATCAAGTATCAGGTTTAAAATATCTTTCCCTAATTATCATTTATAAATATCCACATCTGCTGTTGATATGTTTCACGTGAAACATATTATATTATTAATTTCAGGCAGGTGGACTGTATAGTGACTGGTTTTCAGAGAAAAAACTTTAGTACTTATTATGTAAATTACCTGTGGATAACTGCAGATGTTTCACGTGAAACATTATATAAATCCGCTATTTTTTACCCCTGATGAATTTTTAAGTTGAGTTATAAGAAAAGGTTACTAAATTAGTGTTTTTATTCTGATTTTTTCATAGGAATTGAGTTATATCAACAAATTTATGTTAATATAAGAAAGGAAATTGAGTAAATCGATGAGAAAATCGTTAAATAGACAGAAAATTCTGTTTAAATTTATAATGGTATCATATTTCGGATTCCTTGTTCTGTGAAATGAATATTTATATCAAAAAGCAAGTAAGGAAATTTATAATTTATTTATAAAGAAGCTGTAAAGAATAGTTTTTGATTAAAGCAATACCGGTTGCAATAATCAATATGGCATTTAATTCCGTTGTTGAAAAGTATCCTGTGAATATGATGCGATACTCAATGTATTTTTAATAAAGTTCATAATTTGTTCCAGGTTTCATTTAATTTGACCTGGTATTTGACTATAATAAGTATAGTAAGGAGTGGGCAGTATGAAGATAATCAGTATATTCAATCAGAAAGGTGGTGTCGGAAAAACCACTACAAATATTAACCTCGCTGCCTATGTGGCAATCAGCGGGAAAAAGGTACTGACTATCGATATGGACCCGCAGGGGAATACTACATCCGGTCTTGGCATTGACAAGAATTCCGTTGAATATTCAACCTATGACCTTCTCCTTGGTAATCAGTCTGTGGAAGATATACTGAGGAGTGTTCCGGAAGTGGAAAATCTCTTTGTCATACCTTCAAATATAAACCTTGCAGGTGCCGATATCCAGCTGTCTTCACTTGAGGAAAGAGAAAAGGCCCTTGCGAAAAGACATGATGAATTTAAAAAATTAAATTTTGACTATATATTTATTGACTGTCCGCCGTCACTTGGGATGCTCAGTATTAATGCTTTGACTGCATCCGATTCTGTCCTCATTCCCATGCAGTGCGAATACTATGC
>JBDHVQ010000260.1:0-2720 GCA_039809845.1 Clostridiaceae bacterium
AACTTCATCGTACATTTTGTCGGAAGTTTTTTCTTCAATTGCCATATCTACGATTTTCCTCATCTTATCAATCATAGCTTCAACTTCTTCATAAGAAAGAGTCTTTTCTGTCACATCTTCATATATCTTTTCTGCTTCTTCGAGAATCTCATCATCTTCAATACCGGTGTAGTATGTATATTCAAAGATAAGTTCCTTGATTTCATCATACATTCCCTGTTCAGCCGGTTTAAATTCCTTCGGAGGATTAGCGATAAGCAGTTCTGTTTTTTCAATAAGCACTTTTTCTTCAGCAAGAAGCCTATCCCTAAGTTTCTCAACATCACTTACACTGTATTCAATATTCTTAGGATCTTCCATAGCGGTATCAAACATATCCTAGGCTTCATCAAGCAGGTCCCTGTCAGCCTTACCACCGGCTTTTTCAAATTTTCCGAAAGCTTCTTTATATGAAATCAGTACTCTGCCAAAATCCTCTTTTACAAGATACTCATCAGCCTTTGCATGTGGTTTATGAGGAGTTTCTTCGGGCACTTCTTCTGTCTTTGCATCAGATTGGCTATTTTCTTTGTCATCAGAAGGAGAGGCCGGATCTGTCTCCGGTTTTATTTCATTCATTTTACTCATCAGAGTTTCAATTAACTTAATCACTTCTTCTTTTGTATAAGAAGAATTGTTTTCTTCAAGAATTGAAACAGCTTTTTTATAATCTTCATCTTTTATGGTATTTTCGGGAGTCTCAGGACCAAACTTCTCCTTGTAGTTATTGACTGCCGCCTTAAGTTCTTCCAAAAGCTGTTCATTATTTAATCCGGATGCATCTGTATTGATTTCCGTTGCAAATGCGGTTTTATTTACCGTTATACCTATAACTGATGCAGGAATTGAAACAGCCAGGATGAGACTGAGTATTCTTTTTCTGTACATTATATAATCTCCTTCTTAACTTTATTAATCGTACAAAAAATATTGGATATTCTGTATGGAGATTATAAAAATACTGGATAAACATTAAATAAAGTCGGGTATGCATGGGATTATGACTTAAAACTGATAAAACATTATTATAATAGACTATTATTTTATTTTGATTATTTGATAATAATAAATGATTATAAAATAGACACAATCTGTAAATCAGTGGAAAAAAATAGATTTGATTTATCGGAAATTTAAATATTATAAAAACAACATTTTCTTTTCCGAAATTATTGACAAAATAATATTTAGTATTTTGGCGGATTTTTAAATATATTGATTTTTCCTGATGATATAAGACCGAAGACAAGTAAAATCGGATATCTTATGGGAAAGGCTCATATTATATTCTTTTTACAGTCTATTTCAAAGTATGAATTGGGTAATTTATAATAATAATGTCATCTTTTCTTTATATCTTCTTTATATTTAAAGATGGAGTTTCTGATTTTCAATAAGATGTTAAATCCTTTATATAACAAAAACAGCCAGATTACTCCGGCTGTTTTTGTTGGTTATTATTGTCCTTTTGCGTAGGCTGCAGCATTCTTTCATGATATTCTTCCGAATACTGTAATATCTGCAAGGGCTACTGAACCGAGTCTGTTGGAACCGTGGATACCTCCGGTTACTTCACCGGCTGCATAGAGTCCTTCAAAAGGCTGTCCTTCTTTATTTATTACCTGGGCATCTGTATTGATCTTTAATCCACCCATGGTGTGGTGAACTGCAGGAAGGGCTTTCAGCATATAGTAAGGAGCCTTGTCTATTGTCCATCCGAGCATTCTTAAATTCCATTCAGGATCTTTGTTGTCCTTGGAATTTTCATTGAATGTCTTCACAGTTTCAAGAAGCTGAGCTTTATCTATCCCAAAATGATCTGCAAGTTCTTCTATTGTGTCTGCTTTATAGAGGAGTCCTCTTTCAAACAGACTTTCCGCTTCCTTTGGATGGGAAAGGATTGTTCCTGTCTTTTCGGATGAAACTTCATCCCATATAAGATAACCGACATTGTCTGTCTGCTTTTTTATTGCAAGTGCTATCGCTCTTCTTGTATCGAGTTCCTCAACGAATCTTTTTCCTTCCTTGTTGACAAGAAGTGCTCCGCCTACAAGTCTTGTATCTCCAACGTAGAGAAGCTTCCCTGTTTCCACATCACAGATTGGATATAGCTGTATTTTATCCATTCCCACAAGATCGGCACCGAGTTTTTCAGCCATTACTATACCGTCTCCCTGTGCTCCCGGACTGTTGGTGGAAAGGATCTTCGAATCTATTTCGTTGTCGTATTTATAAGTCATTTCATCATTTGCGCCGAAACCGCCAGTAGTGATAATTACTGCCTTTGCCTTTACTATAGTTTCACCCTGGGGTGTACCAGCCTTGACTCCATTGGCTTTTCCGTTTTCCGAGAGAATTTCTTTTACGTCATGTTCTGTGAGTACAGTGATTCCAAGTTCTTTAGCTTTTTCACTGTATTTTTTTATTATTTCACTTCCTGAATGTCCCTTTGGTATAAGTGAACGCTTAACTGAATGTCCTCCGAAGAACATGAGTGAATCGAGCCATTCAACTCCTATAGTATCGTGAAGCCATTTTGAACCGTCCAGTGCATTGTCTGCAAGTACTTTGATAAGTGCCGGATCTCCACCTGCTGCCTCAATATCCTTTGCAAAGTTTTCAGGACTGTCTGCAATTCCTTCCTTTACCTGGATCTCATTGCCTGGTGCTGCATATTCTCC
>JBDHVQ010000261.1:0-2692 GCA_039809845.1 Clostridiaceae bacterium
GGTATTGGAAGCTGCTGACGACGGTGTCTGCGGTACAGATGATGCACTGACTGTAAGTCCTGCAGCAGAAGTTACAAAAAGTGCTGATACCATGAGTTTCAAAACATTTTTTCTTAGCATTGATATTCCCCTTTATTTTTTCGTAAGTCTGGCTCACGGTTTTGACGGTTTTAATGGTTTTAATGGTTTTGATGGTTTTTGAGAGGTTTTGAAAAAAACTGAATTTTCGCATCTCATTTTAATTACTTAATTTTATTAATCTGATATTTCTTCCATGGCAGTTCTTATTTCTTCCATGGAGTACGAAGTTTTATTTTCCTGTCTTTTTATAACGAGAGGTATTATTCCTTCTTTAAGTGCAGCGGAGATCTTTTCAGGGAAACCTCCCCTTGTTCCTGTTTCCTTGGTTACAAGGTAATCACATCCATATTCCCTTATCATGCATCTGTTCATGTCTTCGGAAAATGGACCTGCAGCTGCGATGATATCCCTCATATGGACTTCAAGGTTTTTAAGGATCCTTATACTTTCCATTTCGGGAAGAACCCTGAATACCAGCTTTTTCCCTTCTCCCACTTCAACAAAATCAGCTGCATTCTTGCTTCCTGTCGTTATGAGAAAAGTGCCTTCAAGATTTTTCATATATTCCTTAAGATGCGGAATATTGTCAAAAATCATTGCTCCTTCCGGGATTCCAGTACCTTCCCTTTCAAATCTCATATATGGAACACCTGATTCTTCAGATGCCTTCCGTGCATTTTTGGTTACTATCTCTGCAAAAGGATGAGAGAAATCACATATCAGAAGAATTTTATTGGATTCAATAAATCCTTTCATTTCTTCCTTGTCCATCCTGCCGGTTACTGTATTTATTCCTTCCGGTATAAATTCCTTTGCCCCTTCAGTTACACAAGTCAGGATGACATTTCTTTTTAGTTTCTCAGAAAGTCCTTCCATGAATTCCCTGGATTCACTGGTCCCGCCTATTATCCAGATCAAAGGGAATAACCCCTTGGAGTAACCATCTTTCCGTTTTCAAGGAATGTTGTTTTATTGCCTATGATTAGAGTTGTCATCATATCGACCCTGTCATAAGGAATTGAATCAAGTGTTGCAGTTATGATTTCCTCCCCTTCCCTCCCTGCGTTTTTGACTATACCCACACGTGTTTCCGGAGACTTATATCTTTTCATTATTTCAACAGCTTCCTCAAGATGGGTAAGTCTCGTCTTACTCTTGGGGTTATAAAGTGCAATAACAAAATCAGCTTCCGATGCCGCCCTGACTCTTTCCTTGATAAGATCCCAGTCAGTTAAAAGATCACTGAGACTTATAAGAGCCGTATCGTGCATAAGGGGTGCTCCGAGAACTGCCCCTGCCATAAATGCAGAAGAAACACCGGGTACCACAACAATTTCCACTTCAGGGTAATTCTTCCCCATCTCACATACCGGGCCTGCCATTCCATAAAGACCGGCATCCCCTGTACTTACGATACATGTGGTTTTACCCGAATCCGCAGATTTCAATGCAGCTTCCACCCTTTCCATTTCTCCTCCCATGCCCGTCGATATGACTTCTTTTCCCGAAATGAGATCTTCAATGTATGAAATATAGGGACCGTACCCTATGACTGCATCTGAATCCTCAATGGCTTTTAAAGCCATGAGTGTCATATGTTCCCTTCCTCCCGGACCTATTCCTATAACGTATAGTTTTCTCTTCATATTTTTCTCCGAAATATTACCCCTCTGAAATACATTCCAGAGTCTTCTGATATTTTTGTGTCATCTTTTTATTGATTTTCATTCAGTTCTTTTACTGATCGATGTTCTGTTTATGTTTCTGTTTTTGTTTTGTTTCCGTTTTTGTTTCTGATTTTGTTCTGTTTCTTTAACTGTTAATTCTCTTCCCTTGCTATACTTACGGTTATTCCGTTTGCTGCCCGTTTTCTCAGTATCAGTTTCCCACCTGTCCTTAAAGCAGATGCTTCTGAAACAGAGGGTACTCCGGCAGTCTGACCGACAAATTCACTGGTTTTAAAGTTCTCTTTTCCGCCATTGGCTTCAATGGTTTCATTCAGCTCCCCTGAAGTATAAAAATGAAGGGGAACATTTAATCTTGAAGCAAGTTCCTTCAGTCCCTTTTCATCTTTTTTGATTTCCGCTGAAGAAATTGATTTTATAAACCTTAAATTGAGATTATTTTCTACGAATGACTCTTTAAGTTCCTTAAGGAGTTCCTCTCTCGTTTTTCCTTTTCTGCAACCCATACCCACATTGAGATCGGGTTTAATGAAGAATGCATTCTTATCAGTAAGGTACATATTTTCTTCAGAAGAATCATCCCCGGTTCCGGAACCTGTATCAGCGGATATCTTACTTTTAGAATCTTCGCTGTCTTCATTTTCAGGTTTTTTCTTCCCTGACTTAAAATCAATGTTCTTTAATTCATCTTCTGAAAGGACTGCTATTGTATTGCCTGCTTTTAGTTTTTCACAAAGAGAATCCATATAATTTATTTCCTGATTTCCGGTTTCCTGAGAATGATCAGAAGTAATGATTTCTTTATACTCTGGTATGCTTATTCCACCAACACTGCGGTTCAGGAAATGAATTGGTTTTCCGTCCGCCATTTCAGTCATGAGGTATGTCATTCCGCGTTTATTTATAGATTTAAGGTTATTTTCCCT
>JBDHVQ010000262.1:0-2684 GCA_039809845.1 Clostridiaceae bacterium
CGGTTATTCTTCAGACTTTTCCTGTCTCTCAAAGCCTGTTCCCGGAGGATCTTCAACGAGGCTGTCCCTTCCCCTGTCTTCAGGCTGTGGTTCAGCACTGTCATTGAATACCTCAGGATCGGTTTCCTTTTTAAGTTCCCTCTCGCCTGTCTTTTTGAATTTAAGTCTGTCCTTATCCTTCTCAACGAGGATTTCGTCTCCCTTTCTGATATCACCCTTTAAGATTTCTTCAGAAAGTTCATCTTCGACCATCTTTGTTATTTCACGTCTCAATGGTCTTGCACCGTATTCCTTGTCGTAACCCTTGTCGGAGAGGAATGAGAGGGCTTCGTCCGTGAATGTAAGGTAAATCTGGGAATCTTCAATTCTCTTGGCCACATCCCTTGCCATGAATTTTACAATTTCCCTTAAGTCTTCCTCGCGCAGTTTATGGAATACTATGATGTCGTCGATCCTGTTTATGAATTCCGGTCTGAAGGATTTTTTAAGCTGTTCCAGGATGGTTTCCTTCATCTTCTGATGTTCATCTGAGGATTCATCGGCACCTATTGTAAATCCGATGGTCTTTTCCTTGTTAAGGAGTGCAGCTCCCACATTGGATGTCATTATTATTATTGTGTTTTTAAAATCGACGGTCTTTCCTTTTCCGTCTGTAAGTCTTCCGTCTTCTAAAATCTGAAGGAGAACGTTGAATACATCGGGATGTGCCTTTTCGATTTCGTCAAAGAGCACCACTGAATATGGGTTTCTTCTTACGGCTTCTGTAAGCTGTCCGCCTTCATCGTATCCCACGTATCCCGGAGGAGATCCTACGAGCCTTGATACGGTATGTTTTTCCATGTATTCGGACATATCGATTCTCACCATGTCCTTTTCATCTCCGAAAACAGCTTCGGCAAGTGCCTTTGATACTTCAGTCTTTCCGACACCTGTGGGTCCTAAGAAAATAAATGAACCTATGGGCCTCTTGGGGTCTTTAAGGCCTACCCTTGCCCTTCTTACTGCCCTTGAAATTGAATTTATGGCTTCATCCTGACCCACAACCCTGTCATGGAGGAGCTTTTCAAGGTCGAGCAGTCTTCTTGATTCACTTTCAGTAAGTTTACTTACAGGGATCCTTGTCCATCTTGAAACAACTTCAGCCACATCTTCTTCATTTACTGTAAGGTTTCTGACTTCAGTGTTGTTTGACTTCCAGCTTCCCTTTAATTTCATCAGTTCTTCTGCAACCTTTTTCTCTTCGTCTCTTAAGGATATGGCTTTTTCAAAGGCCTGGATATTTATGGCTTCTTCCTTTTCCTTTTTCAGCTCATTGAGCTTCTTCTCCATTTCCTTGATGTCAGGGGGAGCTGTGAGGTTTTTTATCCTTACCCTTGCAGCAGCTTCATCCATAAGATCCACTGCCTTGTCGGGAAGGAATCTGTCCTGAATGTACCTTGCTGATAAATTCACTGAAGCTTCTATGGCTTCATCGGTTATCTTCACCTTGTGGTGGGATTCGTACTTGTCCCTTAAACCGAAGAGAATGGAAAGAGCCTCTTCCTTGGTAGGTTCACCCACAGTCACGGGCTGGAACCTTCTTTCAAGGGCTGAGTCCTTTTCAAAGTACTTCCTGTATTCATCTATAGTTGTTGCACCGATACACTGTATTTCTCCCCTTGAGAGGGCCGGCTTTAAAATATTGGATGCATCTATGGCTCCTTCTGAGCCACCTGCACCGACTATTGTATGGATTTCATCAATGAAGAGGATGATATCACCTGCATTTTTGACTTCATCCATTACATTTTTAAGTCTTTCTTCAAATTCACCCCTGTATTTGGCTCCTGCTATAAGAGAAGACATTTCAAGGGTCACTACCCTTTTGTTCAGGAGCATTTCAGGAATATTTCCCTTTACTATCCTCTGTGCCAGCCCTTCCACAACTGCAGTTTTACCGACACCCGGTTCACCGATAAGTACCGGGTTATTCTTAATACGCCTTGTAAGGATTTCAAGTATTCTTTCAGTCTCTTCTTCTCTGCCTACAACCGGGTCGAGTTTTCCTTCCTTTGCCATTCTGGTAAGGTCTCTTCCGTATTCATCGATATTTTTGGTACCTTCAGCTGCAGCCTGGGGATCCATTCCACCCTTCTGGGAATTAAGGCCATTGGCAAGTTCCATGGAAAGCTGCCTTATATCTACAGCTGAATTCATGAGTATGGAATATGCTATGCTTTCCGGTTCACTTAGTATTGCGAGGAATATGTGTTCAGGTCCCACGTAGCTGTGACCGAGCCTGTTGGCAATTTCAAGAGAACCTTCGAGGAGCCTTTTGGTCCTCGGTGTCATCGCAACGGCATTTTCAGGAATACTGCCCACTGATGCACGTCTTCCCACTATCTGCACAATTATATTTTCAAGGGACGAATCAGTGATATTGTTCCTGTTGAGAAGTTCCTTGGTAAGTCCTTCAACTGCACTCAAACCGTAGAGTAGGTGTTCTGAGCCGATGTATTCATGACCGAGTCTCTTTGATACTTCCTGTGCTTTCATAAGGACCATCCGGGCCCTTTCGGTAAGTCTGTCTATCATATATTTTTCCTTCTCAAATAATCAGCCATGTACTATCCTCCATGGCTGGAAATCTGAATTTATATTGTTTTTATTTTTATACTTTAATACATTTTGTCGTTCGGTATTTT
>JBDHVQ010000263.1:0-2671 GCA_039809845.1 Clostridiaceae bacterium
GAGAGAAGATATAAGTCCTGATACTGCCAGTGTAAACTCCCGCAGAGACTGGGATTCTATTCCAGAATCCACACCTTCATAATAATCTTCAAATGTTCCAACTGCGGTTTCGAAAAGTCTCTGTATTTCTTTTTCCTGCATTTCATTTCACTTCAATTATATTTATTGATGATTGATTTCCAGACTGGCTAAAGTCATGTTGTGAGGTAAGAGCTGATCTTTTCTGCCTTGTCTGATTAAAGGTCAAAACCGTCATCAGATTCATCGTCATTGTATTCATCTTCCTCATATTCTTCACTTTCATCATCGGGAGAGACATACTGTGATTCAAATTCCACATCCATTACCCTGCCATGGGACATTGCTGAAAAAAGTGAATCAGGGCTTAGAAAACTATCAGGTCCGCCCATTTCATTTACTGATGTCATAAATTTATCCAAAGCTTCTTTTTTCTCATAAAAATCATCATCCTCATCATCGGGCAAGAGATCGAAATCATAAACTCCGTTGATTTCTTTGAATAATCCCAGATAACCATATATTGAAAGGTCTGTGTAACTGATGACCAGGAACAGGTTTTTAAGGATTTTTTCAGTTTCCTCTTCACTCATCACTGCAATGAAATCACCAGTACTTTCTTCACAGAAATTTATTTCTGAAATAAGTTTTAGGATTTCAGCTCCCGAGGCTGTACTTTTTCTCAGCAGGCACAACTTTTCATCGTATAATTTTTCCTGGAGCAGTGTCCCCGGACTCTTCCTTCCTGATGATTTTTTATGGGTTTTTTTCATGGAACGTGAAGATTCCTTATACTCTTTTTCTGCCTGGTCGGAGAGGTCCTCCGTAAGAGAGAGGAATTTTTATTCATCCATCCCTGAAGCTTCAAAAATCATAAAATATAACATGGATGCAGAGGCAAACTGGATGTCATATCCCTGATCATCAAGAACCGTACTTATCGTATCATCTGCTGCATTGACAAAATTTTTCATTGCAGACAAGGTGTTTTCAGCTGGTTCATCCTTAATATTATCTCTGTACAATTAATAACATTCCCTGAAGAGTTTAAGGTTTTTTCTGTCCGCCATTTTGATTTTTCCCCTTTATTTTCAGCTTTATTTAACATTTGTAGTGTATGATAGTATCCGTTGGCGAAAAGCTCAGGTATCTGAGCATTACTGCTATTTCTTGTTTTTATCATCATGTTTATTTTATATCATAAAAATATATTTTAAATGCATTTAATTTACAATCCGGAATGGTTTTTCCGGGAACAAGAAGAGAGGAATATAGAGGCAATATGAGAAAATTATCATTTCTGACTGCAGTTACCCTTGCAGCAGGTATTGCAGTGGGTACAGGAACAACGGCACAGGCTGAAGATCCCGGAAAGGTTGTAGTATATGCACCGGCACCATATGAACTTAATGACAGGATAAATGAAGAATTTACAAAAAAGACCGGGATAGAAGTTGAAGCCTTCAACGGTACAACAGGTGAGATACTTTCAAAGCTCGAGGGAGAGAAGGAAAATCCCGCTGCGGATGTGCTTATACTCGCATCCTGGACAGACGGACTTGCTCTTGCAGATGCGGATCTTCTTATGAGTCCTGAACCGGAAGGGTATGAAAGACTTATTAAAACATTCACCGATGAAAAGAAAATGCTCTTTGGTTATGCGGCATCTGCTGCCGGTGTCATTTATAATACCAGCATTTACGGTGAACTGAAGGAAGACTGGAAGCAACTCTCTGAAGGGGATTCGCCGGCTATGACTGTAATAACAGATCCATCCAAATCAGGTTCATCAGCTGATTT
Organism: Clostridiaceae bacterium; assembly: GCA_039809845.1. Classification (GTDB taxonomy): domain Bacteria; phylum Bacillota; class Clostridia; order Clostridiales; family Clostridiaceae; genus JG1575. Next base: position 1,819 of record JBDHVQ010000263.1, read on the forward strand.
TATTACAGGTTTTATCAATTCGGAAGGTGAAGGCGGCTGGAAGATTCTTAAGAAATTAAGTGAAAATGGTATGACAGTTGCAGGAACTTCAAAATCAGCATTTGATTCAGTTGTTTCAGGTGAAAAGGGAATACTCCTCGGTGCACCTGACAACACTGCATACGAAGCAAAGGAAGAAGGACTTCCCATAGATGTCTATTACCCGAAATCAGGGACAGTTCTCAATCCAAGACCTGCCATGATTTTGAATTCTGCACCCGATGCTGAAAATGCAAAAATCTACCTTGAATTTCTCTTAAGCGATGAAGTGCAGAAAATGGTGGATGAGTCTTATCTCATTCCCGGAGTTGAAGGATTTAAAAGTGAACACGGAACTTCAGTTAAAAACATCCCTCTTCTTAAGTACGACTGGAAATGGATAGAGAAGAATTCAGGCGATGTACTTAAAAAGTTCAAGGAAATGACTGAAGCATCTGCAGGAGAAAGCGGGGAATGACACATATCTTTGAGCTTTCAGCATGACAAATGTTATTTTAAAATCGTACCCGTATAAAATCATACCCGTAAAAGGAAAAAATTATGTTCTTCTTCCTTTTACGGTTTTTTCTGCGTCGGCTTGCTGATTTTTAAGGTTCCGTGGGAATAGAGATGTGATGATATCGTGTAAATACCTGACTTATGGAAATACAGGATATATCAATTCCGATGGTATTTTATCCGAATTAATAAACTGGATAAAATACGTACATCGGGGCTTTTAATCTGCAGGGTAATATAAAGTGATGAAAATTTTTGTTTATTATCGGGCAGTTTTGTGAGATAATATAGAGTACGTTAGAACATATGTTTTATT
>JBDHVQ010000264.1:0-2665 GCA_039809845.1 Clostridiaceae bacterium
CAAGGTAGATAGGTGAGGGGTGTAAGTGCAGCAATGCATTCAGCTGACTCATACTAATAGATCGAGGGCTTGATCTAAATTTTGGCTTGTTTTACTTAGAATTATACGCAGTCTTGAGAGAATAATATTCACTCAGTGACCTTTAAAGGTTACAGGAATCCGCGGAAGCACGCTTTCGCTACATTCCTATCAGCGGAATAAATTCCGCTGTATCCGGTGTTTATGACTGTAAGGGCTACACCCGTTCCCATCCCGAACACGATGGTTAAGCCTTACGGTGCCGATGATACTGCAGGGGAGGCCCTGTGGGAAAGTAGGTTGATGCCGGTTTTAAAGCACTCTATATGAGTGCTTTTTACTTTTTTTGTATTTTTATTTTAGATAATGTTTAGTTCTCTTTCTTTTTGTTTTTATATGATCTGAATTCTAAAATGCCAGGGTAAGTCCTGGACCAGACAATTATTTTACAATTATTTTTTTCTGATTCAATTATATATGGTGAAATTTCGACAGTTATGAAGCACAATTAATTGGTGTAATCGGTTTATTGTTTTGGTCTTTTACATCTAATATATTATTTTGGAAGGAATAACTTTTATGGCTGAATCTCCTGGATATTCATCGGACGGAAGGAAGTTTGTCAAAGCTTTAAGTTCTGAGGTAGTAGTTTTTCTCGTATTATTCCTGCTCTTTTTCGGTATTCTTGGAAGAATTATGGGTCTTTCCCACCTAATAAGTACTCTTATGGGTACGGCATACGAGCTACTAATTTCCACAGTATTTTATATAATGGCTATATCGGTCCTTGCCGGTGCTGTCTCTGAACTTTTCAATGAATTCGGTGTTACTGCTCTTTTCAACAGGATTTTATCTCCTCTGATAAAACCGGTTTATGACCTTCCCGGTGCTGCGGTGGTCGGTATCTTTGCCTGTTTCTTTTCTGATGATAATCCGGCAATTCTGACATTGGCTTAGAGCCCCAATTTCAGAAGATATTTCAAAAAGTATCAGGTTGCACCGCTTACAAATATCGGTACAGCATTTGGTATGGGACTTATTATCATTGCTTTTATGGCCGGAATCACTTCACCATCAGGGGAGGGATTCATGCTGTCAGCTTTTATCGGTTTTATCGGTACTGTTATAGGATCAATAGTAAGTACACGACTTATGATCTCCTATACCAGAAAACTCTACGGTACTGAAGAAAGTGAAAATATAGAAGGAACAGATAATGTAGATTTACTGAAGTACCGTCTTGTGAGAAATGATTCTGCTGCATCAAGATTTTTATCTGCCTTTCTTGAAGGAGGTAAATCCGGTGTAAAGATGGGTATGGAAATAATTCCTGGTGTTCTCATAATCTGTTCCCTGGTGATGGTTCTTACCTACGGTATGCCCGAAGGCGGGTATACAGGCAGTGCCTTTGAAGGAGTCGGACTGCTTCCCTGGATCGGTCAGAAACTGAGTTTTATATTGACCCCACTCTTTGGTTTTACTTCTCCTGAAGCGATTTCAGTTCAAGTAACTTCAATCGGAGCCGCAGGTGCTGCGATTTCACTTATACCTGTTCTTGTAAGAAAAGGTCTTGCAGGCGCAAATGATATTGCAGTATTTACAGCCATTTCCATGTGCTGGAGCGGGTATCTCAGTACCCATATAGCAATGCTTGAAAGTCTCGGCTACAGAAATTTAAGCGGAAGATCCATACTTTACCATACCATAGGAGGACTCTGTGCCGGTATATCTGCCCACTGGATATTTGTCCTGGTTACTTCTCTGATGCATTAGTATTTAAAAAGTAAAACATTTGGGGAAGAAAAGATTTATAATATCCTGAATGCTCAGGATATTAAGAAAGTAAAACAAAAATAAAAAATGATTATTTTTCCTTGGTCCCCTGTCAATTGGCAGTCAAATAATCTGAAATTACAGATCCATCAAGCAAACCTGGTTGACGGATTATTTTTTTGTATTGTATTTATCGTTGAAAGTTAAACTGGCCATTCTATAAAGCTTTCCATGGACTGTTCGGGTATTGTAATACTACATATATTCTTTTATAACATCACTCTCTTTTTAATATATCCCAGAAACCTTCCATGGGGTCGTTATTGATGCATTTACCAACTCTTGACTTGTCTGCTGCTATCAAATTCCTTGCCCTTTGGTATGGAGCTGATTTTGTCTAATAAAGTATTATATTATGTGGTAAAACTTGTATTTTCCTCCAAACTGTTACATTTATAATATTCACTGAGGGTTGATATCAGTTTATCATAAATGCGGTGATTAACGGCGATGTTTTACATGGTTGAAGCGATAATACCTTTTTACAAAAATAAGTTGCCATGTGAATATAGTCTAAAACAGACACTTGATTGCACTGAAAGTCCTGACGAAAAGAAACTGATTACATAGCTGCTTCAGACTGGAGCCGGAAAATATCTCAGAGAGATTTAATCAGTCATTTGTCTATGATACATAGAATTTGGTATGTGTATGTTTCGGTTTTAGTATTTGAATAACTTATATAAATACCAGATAAAGAGATATATATTTGATTAAAATTATGATTTGGGTTATGATCTTGAGTTTTGCAGCAAAAAACAATAAAACCTCTGTAAACCCTGAAGGATACTGGGTTTCAGAGGTTTCTTCAATG
>JBDHVQ010000265.1:0-2663 GCA_039809845.1 Clostridiaceae bacterium
CCACAGCCAAAATACTGCGTAAAACCATTCTGACCCTGTTCATAATTATGATATCTCCTGTCATTTAACTTGTCCCCTGGGGACTATATAAACCTACCATATTATAGACCCTCCGGGGTAACATTTTAATTACATATTTTCATGATTAAGATTAAAACAGTATGAAATTTACAATACAGCACAATGAAATGGTTTGGCGCTGACAAAATATCAATTAATCCATGCATTTACATTATTCTGTTACATTGTTCGGGATATTATGATGATAATTTAAATAAAATAAAGGTAAAAATAGAAAAATGGTATAAAAAAGATGTGAAGAAAGGTATTTTTTCTGCGCCTTAAGATTTACATCATAATTCTCCATATGAATATTCTTCCATAAAGAACAGTGAAGTGGCTGATAAGTTCTGTTTATCAGATAAAAGAAGTTTGTGTTATATTCTGAAAAAACACGAATATTAAAGGTCTTTTTATTGAGGATTATCCGATTTTGGTTTAAAATATTTTTAAACACAAGGGAGAAGATATGAAAAAATATACAAGAAATTCAAGGGTACTCCTCATTACGAGAATACTTTCAGAAAATCCGGGGAAAATTGTAAGTCTCGGGTATTTTTCGGAAATTTTCGGGGCAGCAAAGTCCACCATAAGTGAAGATATAATGATCGTAAGGGAAACCCTTGAGGGAGCAGGGGAAGGATGGGTTGAGACCCTCGCCGGAGCTTCAGGGGGAGTCAGGTATATAACGGGTGTACCGGAAGATAAAGTTCTTGAATTCAGGGATGAAATAATAGGATATTTAAAAAACCCTGAAAGAGTGGTTCCCGGTAATTTTCTCTATATAACAGATATCATGCAGAATCCATCCATTATTTCAAGGGCTGGTGCTGTAATTGCAGGTGCCTTCAGGGATGTCAAAGCGGATTATGTCATAACAGTTGAAACCAAGGGTATCCCTCTGGCATATGAAACGGCGAGGTATCTTGGCATCAACCTCATAGTCGTGAGAAGAAACACCAGAATAACTGAAGGCACAAATGTATCCATCAATTACCTTTCAGGGACACAGGGGCTTTTATCCACCATGAGTCTTTCAAAGAGGGCGATAAAACCAGGTTCTTCATTAATCTTCATAGATGACTTCATGAGGGGAGGGGGGACTCTTAAAGGTATAAGGGACCTTCTTAAAGAGTTTGATTCAGACCTTACGGCAGCAGGGGTAATGGTGGACACGGGGAAACAGATGATAAAATCCGACATGCCGTTTTTAAGTTTTGCCCACTTCCTCGGCATATCTGAGGATGGCACAGTCAATATAGAACCTTCGGATTCGTTATATTTATAACGGAAGTATTAATATATTGTGAATTTCATAAATGAGTATTGAAACCCTTATCTTAAACCGTTTACTGTGATATTATTTACTATAATAAATTCCCTGTGAACAGGGAGTGATACGGTATCAGAGTTGAACCGTCAGCAAACAGGAGGGACCGCATGAATATTACAGATGTTCGTATCAGAAAAACAGCATCAGAAGGAAAGATGAAGGCAATTGTATCTGTTACACTGGACGGAGAGTTCGTTGTCCACGACATTAAGGTAATAGAGGGGCAGAGCGTCCTTTTCATAGCAATGCCGTCAAGAAAGACTCCTGACGGGGAATTCAGGGATATCGCCCATCCGATAAATACCGCAGCGAGGGAACACCTTCAGAATGCAATACTCAATGAATACAGAAAGGTATTGGAAGAAGAAACATCAGCCGGCCTGGAAAATATCTCTGCTGCAGAGACTCAGTCACCCATTGCAGAAATACTGGAAGAGACGACAATAATAAGATAAAAATAATTAAAGGACCGCTATAAGGTCCTTTTTTGCATATAAAAAAATTATCGTTAAAAGTGAAGATATAAATAAATCTTGAAAGCGGAGAATATTATTATGGATATACTTATTTACTGTCACGGAGAATCGGCCGGTGATGTGAAAGGAATAATAGAAGGCAGGGGTGAATATCCCCTCACTGAAAAGGGAAGATCTGATGCTCTTGAATTTTCTGATTACCTAAAGGGTAAATACAGAGTAACTGCAGTATTTACTTCTCCCCTTAAAAGAGCACTTGAAGCATCGGAAACAGCAGGAAAAAGATTCGGTATAACTCCTGAAGTCCTCGAAGATATGACTGAACTTTCCCAGGGACACCTCACGGGACTTGAATTTGTCTCTGCCAGGGAAAGATATCCATACGTAAAGAACGTGCCATACCACAGTTCCCTTTACGGGCAGGAATCAAGACTCTCATTCAGGATGCGGGCAGAAGCTGTACTTTCTGAATTGCTTTCAAGGGGCAGGGATGAAGATTCATTTCTCCTCATTTCCCACAGTTCCTTTGCAGGACAGTTTCTCAAAGCATTCATGGGCCTCCCTGTGGATTCACAGTATTTTGCGGCTTTCCTAAAGAATTCTTTTTCACACCTCAGTGTCCACGGAAGTGAAGTAAGGGTAATAATCAAAATCAATTCCATCGAACATACTCTTTAAAAAAACATACAGCCAAAGAAGAACAGTACTCAAAGAAGTACAGTACTCAAAGAAGTACAGTACTCAAAGAAGTACAGTACTCAAAGAAGTACAGTACTCAAAGAAGTACAGTACTC
>JBDHVQ010000266.1:0-2642 GCA_039809845.1 Clostridiaceae bacterium
AATGACGAATTCGGCAATGATATCATCTATTCCATAATGATGCAGTACACACCTAAAAATATCCCTTCATCCTGCTCTGAAATAAACCGCAGGGTGAGCGAAGAAGAATACGACAGGATTCTCAACTTCACCATGGCCCTGGGTCTTGAAAAAGTATTTATACAGGAACCGGAAAGTGCATCTGAAGACTTCATACCTGGATTCAGTGAGGATAATAATGTCTAAATAAGGATCAACAGATAAGTGAGGATTAACCATGGTTCCGTTAAAAATAAAAAGAATTGCGGCAGGTTCACGCCATACTGTATTGCTGAACTCTGATTCAACTGTAGCTGCCTTCGGTGAAGCAAAAAACGGCCAGCTGGATGTCACCGGCTGGAAAGACATAATATCCGTTGCTGCAGGAAAAGTGCATGAAGCACGGAATACCGGAGGGACCTTTACTCTGGGTCTTAAAAAAGACGGAACTCTTTTAAGTTGCGGAAATAACTTAAGAGGAGAATCGGAAGTTTCTTCCTGGAAAAATATTGTGGAGATATCCTGCGGATGGACACACGTCATCGGTTTAATTTCAGACGGATCAGTCACAGCTTCAGGAAGAAACACTGAAGGACAGTGCGGTGTCAGTGAATGGATAAATATCGTTTCAGTATCCGCAGGGGATTTTCATTCCCTTGCAGTTCCTGAAGAGGGAATTGTAATGGGTGCAGGTTCGCGTATTAGAGGTCAGCTTGATGTCACTGACTGGAAAGACATCGTCTCAGTTTCCTGCGGATATCTTCATTCCCTGGGTCTTAAAAAAGACGGTACCGTAGTGGCCTGCGGTGATAATTCTTACGGTCAGTGCAATGTGGATTCCTGGAAGGATTTCGTAATGGTAAGTGCGGGAAGTCTTCATTCCGTCGGTATCACAAAGGACGGACTGGTAATGGGCACAGGGGCAGATCATTACGGTCAGCTTGATCTTATAAACTGGAAGAATATTGTTGAAATAAGCGCAGGGACCAGTCACTCTGTGGGACTTAATTCTGAAGGGATTGTTTTTACGAAAGGATCTGACAGATACGGACAGTATATCCCGGATGGAATCAGTATAAATAAATAATGTTTTTAAAATGAATGACCGGGCAGACTATATTGTTTTTAGTCTGCCCGGTTATTCTATACGAGTCTTTTGTTGTAATGACCGGCTATTTTTTCAAAACCTGAATTTTCCATGACTTCAGTCATGACTCCCCTTATTTCCCATGAAGAAGTAAGTCCGTCGGTTCCCCTTAGTCTTTCCAGTCTTTTTCTTACATCATCTGCAAGAAGATGGGCTTCTTTTTCACTCAGTGTGACTCCCCTGTCGTCTGCCGAATTCATGATGCTCCTGAAGAGCTTACCAGCTTCAAATTCCTGGTGTCTTCCGTCTCTTTTTATTACTTCCATAGTCAACCTCCGGTTTTAGGCATTTGTATCTTATAAATAACTTTAACAGAAATTAATGCCGAATATTCATAAAATTACAGATGTTATCCACATTATGCATACCTTATCCACTTTTACCTGTGCATAACTCTGTTAATTACTCCTTTTTATGCACATCTTTCCCTCAAAACTTTATTAAATTCTGAAATTTTAATATTAAAATTTATTTCTGATATTCAAAAGTGTTTGAAAATTTCTGTATCTGACATAATACATGAAAAAGAGGAATATTTATTGTCTGAAAATTTATATACATTGTGCAAAATTATATGAATCTTTTGACCATGAAGAATTTAACAAAAACTTTGACTTCCTTCTGAGGTCTCGTTTCCGAAAATTCTGTATCTTCCTTTCTCTTAATGAGAAGATTCCCATTGCCTAAGTTTCTCACGTGTCTTATTTTTCTCTCATCGGTCTCTATGAGATAAAACCCTTCTTCTATGGCTTCCCGGGTGAGATTTCCCATAAGGTCAGATCCTTCAGGCATTCCATAACCTGACATGGAGTTGTCCGTTGTTCTTATCACTGTAATTTTTTCCTGCGGATGGTTTTCTATTTTACCGCCCGTTACAGGATAAAGAACCTGATCCACAGGAATTCTCATCTCACTTGTGAATACAGGAATGTTTTTAAGGTTTTCACCGAATGCCTGATTCCATACGTCATTTACGGGGGCTTCAGTTTTAATCTCCCTTGGTTTTTCCTTCTGCTGTATTCTCTTTCTTTCAGTTCTTTCCTTTTTTATCTTATCTTCCTGGGCTGCGGCAGTTTCAAGGGAAGACAGTCCCATATCCTGGACATTTTTTCCGAGTATTTTTGAAAATCTCTGAATAAGACTCTCACTTAAAACTTTCCTGCCCTGTTCCACTTCGAGAATGAAGCTTTCTGAAACACCCATCTTCTTTGCAAGCTGCTTTGCGGGCATTTTTGCTTCTTCCCTTATTTTCTTAATATTTTCTGATACCCTGTTCATTTGATTATTCCTTCCGTGAAGGTAACTGAGAAGACCCGGTCCAAAAACTTTTACCGTCTCCCATGTTTTAAAAGATTACATAAAGGGGAGGGAAAATCCCTCCCCTGAAGAAGAGGAAAACTCTTCCCTAAGGGAAATAAAACCTTCCCTTTGGGAATAAAAACTTCTTCACTTATTGTCACTCTTTTTCAGTTTCTTC
>JBDHVQ010000267.1:0-2637 GCA_039809845.1 Clostridiaceae bacterium
GAATAAAGGGTGCCAAAAGGCACCCTAAAATTCTTCCATAATTTCAAGTTTCCCGGGATTTATGACTTTGATGCTGCTGCCTTCAGATTCTATTATTCCTTCATCCTGGAGTTTTTTAAGTTCCCTCGACAGAGAGGGCCTCTGTACACCGAGGTTTTCTGCCCAGGCTTTTTTAGTGAAGGGAAGCCTTATGAAGTTATTCCCTGTCCTTTTGATTTCAGTCAGGAGAAATCCCATGATATTCTGTCTTAAAGTTCTGACCGAGAGTTCACTGAGCCTTCTTGTCAGCATGAAAGCCCTCGATGAAGTAATTCTTAAAACTTCTTCGAGGAATACCCTGTCCTTCTGACAGAGCATGAGGAGAAAATCCTTGGGGATTATGAAGAGTTCCACATCATCCTTTGCCCTTGTAGAGAGGGGATAGATGCTGTTTTTTGAAAAGAGGACATTGGGTCCCATCATATCTTCCTTTGAAGCTTCACCCACAGTCAGATATCTTCCAGAAACATCTGTCTTTTCTATGATCACCGTTCCATCAAGTATTATGAAAATGGATCTGCAGGTATCACCTTCAGTGAATATTACTTCTCCCTTTTCATACTTTTTTACAGAATGGGTATTTGTATCGAGCAGACTCTTTAAATCATCTTCCGGAAAGGAAGAGAAGAGCTTGAGTGTCATAAGTTTCTGTGCAAGTTTATTAAACGGCATTTATTATTCCTTTCCCATTTTACTCATGTAATCCGGTTTTTTATAATAATTTCCTTTCCCCGATTATATAACAGACGGGGGTTTTTAACATGGAGAGGATTAATTCTTAATGTTTTTTAAGTGCCCTGTGATATTATTATTTTACAGCAGGGAATGAAATGAAATACGAATATCCGGTAACTTAAGGATTTTCCTTAAAAACAAATACTATATACGAAAGCGGTTCACCCGGTTAAGAAATAAAAAGCAATAAAAAAGGCTGAAGGGTTAAAAAGCATAACATAAGGAAAAACGTAAGGATTAAAAAGATAAAAAAGGAAAAAAGGAAAAAAGGAATAAAACCTGACCTGGGGATATAAGGTAGTTTATCCGTATCAGGTGATAAAAGACCTTTCCTGGGGACCAGGAAATAAAATAATAATTTACATCATGGCTTAAGGGATAAGACAGGGGTGTTGGAACGAAGTGACAGAAAGAGAGGTACACAATATATATGAAAATATTTGATTCACATGCACATTACGATGATGATAGATACGATGGGATCAGGGAAGAACTCATGGAAGAGATGGAGAAGAATGGTGTTGACCATATCGTAAACTGCGGATCTTCCAGGGAAGGGATGCGAAAATCCATTGAACTTTCCCGTGAGTTTCCTATAATTTATGCAGCTGTGGGTATCCATCCCTCAAATGCTGATGAATATACAAGTGATACCGAAAAGGAACTTAAGGAATTTTTAAAAGACGGAAAGACATTGGCGGTGGGAGAAATCGGCCTCGACTATTACTGGGAAGACAACCCATCAAAGGAACTGCAGATGGAAGTCTTAAAATCACAGGTTAATATTGCAAGGGATGCAGGAAAGCCGGTGATATATCATATACGAGATGCCTACGGCGATATGATGGATTTTCTAAGAAAGAACAGCGATGTTCCGGGAGTTCTCCACAGCTTTTCAGGTTCCCCTGAAACGGCAGGCGAAGTGGTTTCCCTGGGATATTATTTAGGTGTGGGTGGGGTTGTGACTTTTAAGAATGCCAAAAAGCTTCCTGAAGTCATCTTCCAGACACCAATTGAAAGGCTTCTGACAGAGACGGATGCGCCATATCTTACCCCGGTACCATACAGGGGAAAGACCAACAGGAGCGACTATATAAGTTATGTGGTTGATGCGGTGGCATCCATAAAGGGACTTGGAAAGGAAGAAACTGCAGAGATTCTTTATGAAAACTCAATGAAGTTCTTCGGTCTCTAAGAATAAGATAAGGCATGATACAAGGGATAAAAAAGGAATAAAGGTATATTATGATCAGGGAAATAATAGTTGTGGAAGGAAAGGACGATGAATGTGCCGTAAAAAATGCGGTGGATGCAGAAGTCATTTCAGTCCACGGCTTTGGAATAAAACACGAAACATTTGAGCTTCTTAAAAAAGCCGCGGAACAGAAAGGGATAATAGTTCTGACTGACCCGGACTTTGCAGGTGAATCCATAAGAAGAAGGATAGAAGATGCAGTGGGAAAGGTAAAACACGCATATATATCGAGGGAAGACGGGACGAGAAAGGGTAATGTGGGTGTTGAGAACGCATCACCTGAAGCCATAAGGGAAGCACTTTTGAAGGCCCATGCCATGGAAGATAAGGAAAGGTCTGAATTTTCTGCAGAAGACCTCCTGAAATACGGACTTATAGGAAGACCGGATTCTGGAGAGAGAAGAAAAAAAGTGGGTAAAATCCTCGGTATAGGTTTTTCCAACGGACAGGCCCTGGTAAAAAGACTCAACAATTACGGCATCACGAGGGAAGAATTTGAGGATGCCCTGGGAAAGGCAGGAATAAAGCACGGTGGAGAATAAAACCGGCGAAAGAGTAAGAAAATACGGATTCAGATTCAAAAAAGCTTTGGGTCAGAATTTCCTGAA
>JBDHVQ010000268.1:0-2637 GCA_039809845.1 Clostridiaceae bacterium
CCTTCAGCCATGAGTTCTTCATGTGTACCCTGTTCGACTATATCTCCGTTGTCGAGGACGAGTATCACATCTGAATCTACAATTGTTGAAAGTCTGTGGGCTATTATAAATGATGTCCTGCCTTCAGAAAGGTTAGCCATACCCTTTTGTATAAGTGTCTCTGTCCTTGTATCGACTGAGCTTGTCGCTTCATCGAGTATGAGTATCTTTGGATCTGAAAGAATAGCCCTTGCTATTGTCAGGAGCTGTTTCTGGCCCTGGCTTATGTTATTGGCTTCCTCATTGATTTCCATGTCGTAGCCGCCGGGCTGTGTCATTATAAAGTGATGTGAATGGGCAGCTTCTGATGCCCTGATCACTTCCTCATCCGTTTTACCGAGATCTCCGTATTCTATGTTCTCCCTTATGGTGCCTTTAAAGAGCCATGTATCCTGAAGTACCATACCGAAGGCTTTTCTCAAAGAATCCCTCGTGTATTCCCTTATGTCCACACCGTCAAGTTCGATGCTTCCTGAATTTATTTCATAGAATCTCATGAGGAGTTTTATAAGTGTGGTCTTTCCGGCTCCGGTGGGACCTACTATCGCTACCTGCTGTCCTGGTTTTACATCGCAGGAGAAGTTTTTGATTACAGGTTCACCTGGATTATATCCAAAGCTTACGTTTTTGAATACCACGTGTCCCTTCACTGTATTTTCATCGAGGACTCTGGTTCCTTCCTTTTCATCTTCAGGTTCTCCCAGAACTTCAAATACTCTTTCCGCTGAAGCCATGGTGCTCTGAAGGACTGAACTTACCTGTGCCACCTGTCCCATAGGCATTGTAAACTGCCTTATGTACTGTATAAAGGAAACTATATCCCCGACTTCAATTGCCTTTCTTACAGCGAGATATCCCCCGAGAACCGATACAAATACGTATCCTAAGTTTCCTATGAAGTTCATAAGAGGCATCATCATGGATGATACAAACTGTGATTTCCATGCTGACTGGAAGAGTCTGTCGTTTATCTTTCGGAACTGTTCTTCAGTTTCTTCTTCACCGTTGAATGCCTTTATGATCTGGTATCCGGAATATGCTTCTTCAACATGGGCATTTACAAGTCCAACTGACTTTGAGTTTTCCCTGAAGAATTTCTGTGACTTTGCCATAAGAGTTCCTACAATCCCTGCAGAAATAGGAATTATAAGGAGTGCTGCAAGTGTCATCTTCCATGAAATTGAAAGCATCATGACAAGGACACCGACAATTGTCACGGCACTTGATATCATCTGGGATACTGCTTGGTTTAATGTCATTGAGACTGTATCGACATCATTAACTATCCTTGAGAGGATTTCTCCCTTTGGTCTTTTGTCAAAGTAACTGAGGGGAAGTCTTAAAATCTTTTCTGACAGCTGTTCTCTCATTTTAAAGCTGAGTTTCTGTGCTACACGGCTTACAAGAAGTCCCTGTATAAGTGAAAAGACTGAGCCCAGACCATAAAGAAGGAGAATTGACAGAAGTATGTTTCTTATTCCTGTGAAGTCAAAGGCATCAGGGTTTCCCGATACCTTTCCCATCACCCCTTCAAATATCTTTGTAACGGCTTTACCCATTATCTTTGGTCCGAGTATGTTGAATATTACTGACACCACGGAGAATATGAGCATCAGTATAAGTGACAGCCTGTAGTCTTTGAGGTAGGCGAGAAGTTTCTTAAATGTTCCTTTGAAGTCCTTTGCCTTTTCAAATTTTTTGGCTATTTCCCTTTCCTGTTCGGAAAGTTCCCTTTCTTCCTGGGGTCCGTTTTCCACAGAAGCTGGTTTTTCAGAAAGTGCATCCGTTCCGGTTCCTGGAATCTCTTTTGGGTTTATTACATTATTGTTCTGTATTTTTTTATTCTTATCTTCCATTTGCAAGTTCCTCCTCTTTAAGCTGTGAGGATGCTATCTGCCTGTATATCTCGCATTCCCCGAGAAGGGCACTGTGTTTTCCCTGTCCCACTACCTTTCCTTCATCAAGGACTACTATTCTGTCGGCATTGATTATGGTTCCTATTCTCTGGGCCACTATTATTACGGTTGAATCCTCAGAATCCTTTTTTAAAGCCTTTCTTAAATTGAGATCGGTTTTAAAATCGAGGGCAGAGAATGAATCATCGAATATGTATACGGGTGGATTGCCTGCAACCGCCCTTGCAACTGCAAGCCTCTGTTTCTGACCGCCTGAGAAGTTTGTACCTCCCTGGGAAACCATGTGGTTTATTCCGTCGGGGAATTTCTCCATCATTTCTTCAGCCTGGGCAGTTTCAAGTGATGATTTTATCCTTTCTTCAGAAATGTTCCTGTTCTTTCCTATTCTCATATTGGAAAGGATTGTTCCTGAGAAGAGATTGGCCTTCTGTGGTATATAACCTATTCTGTCCCTTAAGGCGTGTATATCCATATCCCTTATATCCACTCCGCCGATCTTTATGCTGCCTTCGGTTGCGTCGTGGAACCTCGGTATAAGTGAAACGAGGGTACTTTTACCTGAACCTGTGGAACCTATAAATGCCGTAGTCTGACCTTCCTTTATTGTAAGGTTTATGTCCTTTAAGGCATATTCAGGAGCATCGTCAAATTTAAATGACACATGGTCAAAAGTGATATCTCC
>JBDHVQ010000269.1:0-2632 GCA_039809845.1 Clostridiaceae bacterium
GGTATTGGAAGCTGCTGACGACGGTGTCTGCGGTACAGATGATGCACTGACTGTAAGTCCTGCAGCAGAAGTTACAAGGAGTGCGGAAACGATGAGTTTCAAAACATTTTTTCTTAACATTGATATTCCCCTTTATTTTTACGTAAGTTATCTTACGGTTTTGGCATACCTTAAATTTTATTTCTGTTGTTTAACTTCTGTCTTTTCCATGGCATTTCTTATTTCATCCATGGTGTACGAACCGATATTTTCCTGTCTTTTTATGACGAGGGGTATTATTCCTTCCTTAAGAGCGGCAGATATCTTTTCAGGGAAACCTCCCCTTGTTCCTGTCTCCTTGGTTACAAGGTAATCACATCCGTATTCCCTTATCATGCATCTGTTCATGTCCTCTGAAAAAGGACCGGCAGCTGCTACAATATCCCTCATATGGACTTCAAGGTTTTTAAGGATTCTTATGCTCTCTATTTCGGGAAGAACCCTGAATACGAGCCTTTTTCTATCCCCCGCCTCCACAAAATCAGCTGCATTCTTGCTTCCTGTGGTTATTAAAAAAGTGCCTTCAAGGTTTTTCATGTATTCCTTAAGAGATACAATATCATCAAAAACCACAGCTCCATCTGGGATTCCTGTGCCTTCCCTTTCAAATCTCATATATGGAATACCGGATTCTTCAGAAGCTTCCCTTGCATTTTTCGTTACTATTTCTGCAAAAGGATGGGAGAAATCACATGTCATAAGGATTTTACGGGATTCTATAAATCCCTTCATCTCTTCCTTATCCATCCTTCCTGTTACTGTCTTTATTCCTTCCGGTATAAATTCCTTTGCACCGTCAGTTGCACATGTAAGGATTACACTTTCTTTAAGTTTTTCAGAAAGGTTCTCCATGAATTCCCCCGATTCACTGGTACCGCCTATAATCCAGATCAAAGGGAATAGCCTCTCGGGGTAACCATTTTCCCGTTATCCATGAATGTGGTTTTATTGCCTACAATAAGAGTTGTCATCATATCGACCTTATCGTATGGAATTGAATCAAGGGTTGCTGTTATGATTTCCTCTCCTTCCCTTCCTGCGTTTTTGACTATACCCACAGGGGTTTCCGGGGATTTATATCTTTTCATTATTTCAACTGCTTCTTCAAGATGGGTAAGTCTTGTCTTACTCTTCGGGTTATAGAGTGCGATAACAAAATCCGCCTCCGATGCTGCCCTTACCCTTTCCTTAATTAAATCCCAGTCAGTCAGAAGATCACTGAGACTTATGAGTGCCGTGTCGTGCATAAGGGGTGCCCCGAGGACTGCCCCTGCCATAAATGCAGAGGAAACACCCGGTACCACTACTATTTCAACTTCAGGATAATTCTTTCCCATCTCACATACTGGTCCTGCCATTCCGTAAAGACCTGCATCACCGGTACTTACAATACATGTCGTTTTACCCTCATCAGCGGACCTTAACGCCGACTCCACCCTTTCCATCTCTCCGCCCATACCTGTGGATATAACTTCCTTTCCGGAAATGAGATCTTCAATGTATGAAATATAGGGACCATACCCTATGACAGCATCTGAATCCTCAATGGCTTTTAATGCCATGAGTGTCATATGGTCCCTACCTCCCGGACCGATTCCAATAACGTATAGTTTTTTCTTCATTTTTTTCTCCGAAATATTCTCCCTCTGAAATACCTTTCAGGGCTTATGATATTTTTTGTTTCATCTTTTAATTCTTATGCATTCAGGTCTTTTAATGTTTCTCATTTTGATTCTGATTCTGAATCTTTTTAAGATTAATTCTCTTCCCTTGCAATACTTACGGTTATTCCGTTGGCTGACCGTTTTCTCAGTATCAGTTTTCCGCCGGACCTTAAGGCAGATGCTTCTGATACAGACGGGACACCTGCAGTCTGTCCGACAAATTCACTTATCTTGAAATTCTCTTTGCCACCGTTATCTTTGATGGTCTCATTAAGTTCCTCTGAAGTATAGAAATTCAGCGGAACATTTAAGCTCAGAGCAAGTTCCTTTAATCCCTTTTCATCCTTCTTGATTTCCGCTGAAGATATTGATTTTATAAATCTTAAATCAAGACCATTTTCTGCGAATGATTCCTTAAGTTCCTGAAGGAGTTCTTCCCTGGTTTTTCCTTTTCTGCAGCCCATACCTACATTGAGATCGGGTTTTATGAAGAATGCATTCTTATCGGTGAGATAGAGATATTCTCCAGAAGGAGTATCTTCAGAAGATAGATTACTGTTTTCTAAATCTTTATCTCCGGAATCTTTATTCTCATGATCTGTATTTCCGGAGTTCTTATTCTGAGAATCTTCCTTATCTTCATTGAGAGGTTTTTTCTTCACTGTCTTAAAATCAATGTTCTTTAATTCCTCTTCTGAAAGAACAGCTATTGTGTTTCCCTCTTCAAGCTTTTTACAAAGTAAATCCATATCATTTTTGGCAGGGTCTTCCGTTTCCTTCGGAAAATCAAAAGTAATGATTTCTTTATACTCGGGGATACTTATTCCACTGACATACTGATTCAGGTAATTGATTGGTTTTCCGTCCGCCATTTCAGTCATGAGGTATGTCATTCCGCGTTTATTTATAGATTTAAGGTTATTTTCCCT
>JBDHVQ010000270.1:0-2613 GCA_039809845.1 Clostridiaceae bacterium
ATACCTTCTTCATTTACGTGGATTATGGGTTTTATATTGAGGAGCTGTCCTATTGTACCGGCAACCTTTCCTATTCTTCCGCCCTTTATGAGATATTCAAGGGTATCCAATACAAAATAAGTATCGACTTTCTTTTTAACATTCTTTACTGCCGCGATGATTTCCCTCACGGATTTTCCTTCGGTAATCATCTTCTGTGCGAGCATTACGGAAATACCTTCTGAATATGAAAGTTCCTTGGTGTCGACTACTTCTATGGCTATGCCTTCTTCAGAGGATGCAAGGTTTCTGAATGCATTCATGGTTCCTGACAGCCCTGAGGATATGAATATTCCGATTATATTGGTAAACCCCCTGTCCTTAAACCAGTCTATGGCATCCTGCATGTCCTTTCCGTCAGGAAGGGATGTCTTTGGTATTTCCCTGTCCATTTTGATATAGACTTCTTCGGGGGTGATTGTCACACCGTCCTTATATTCTCCGTCTGAAAAAGCAATTTTAAGGGGAAGCACCCTTACAAGGTCGTGATTCAATTCTTCGTATGAAAGGTCGCAGGCACTGTCTGTTATTATCCCGATTTTTTCCATTTTTTCTCCCTCAGTGAAACATTATTATTTGTCCGTACTGACTGTTATCACTATTGCTATGTAATATAAATATTATATATCACTTAACCCATATTAAATATAAAGGAAAGTAAAATGATTTTTAATTTTTTCACTTTCAGGTTTCTGTCTCTATGTAACTTTATGATTCATGTTTTTTCCTTTATATCTCCCATTGATTTCCCGATTTTAATAATTCACCGGAATTATAATCAGCATGAATTACCATTCACCTGAATTAATGTTCTGTATGGAATATCGGTCTGCCTGAATTAATGTTCTGTAGGGAATATCGGTCTGCCTGAATATCAGTTAATTTTATAATGTTTATTTTTCTGTGAGTATAGATTTTCGCTCTGTTCCGTTTTAAGGAATGAGGTTTTACCATATACTCATAGTATGGATAAATGATATGGATAAATCCAAATTTCATTGTAAGGAGAAATATTTGTTTATGAGATTAAGTCTCGGTGAAAAGGGTAAGGTTAAGATACTCCCTGTTATTGAAGGTGAAATAAGGGAAGAATATAAAGATCTAATGGAATATCTTGAAAAAGAAGATATCTTCACGGGTAAAAAAGGTCAGATGTATTCTGATGTTGTCTACAGGGGAGAAAATGTGATTCTTCTGGGGCTTGGTAAAGAGAAGGACTTATGTTCTGAAACCTTAAGAAATGCATTTTTCAAAGCAGGAAATGAACTTAAGGCTAAAAAGGTGGAAGAGGCGACAGTCATAGCTGAGAGAAAGTACGAAGATTTCTGCTTTAAAAGAACAGCAAGTGCCATGGCTGAAGGACTCATCTATTCAACTTACAAATACGACAGATACAGGACCATGGATAGAAAGGAATTTGAATTCTCAGTAAAGGAAATTGGATTCCAGGTTCCTGAAGATAAGGAAGAAAAGATAAGTGATGCACTCACTGAAACCCGTAATCTTATGGATGGTGTATTCCTTGCAAGAAACCTCGTAAATGAGCCTTCTGAATACATGTATCCTGCAGTACTTGCTGAGGAAGCAAAAAAAGCACTGGAACCCCTTGGAGTTGAAGTTGAAATAAAGGACAGGAAGGAAATAGAAGAACTCGGCATGAGTGCTTTCCTTGCAGTTGCAAAGGGATCATCAAAGGAACCTAAGCTCATCGTAATGAGATGGAAGGGCGGAAACGAAGGGGAAGACATAATCGGGCTCGTTGGCAAAGGACTTACCTACGACTCAGGCGGATATGCAATAAAGCCACCCACAGGAATGGTTGGTATGCATACGGATATGGGAGGATCAGGTGCAGTAATAGGTGCCATGAAGGCAATTGCAGCACAGAAGCTTCCGAGAAACGTTACGGCCGTTGTCTGTGCATGTGAGAATATGATTTCAGGTGATTCCTACAAGAACGGAGATATTATAAAATCCATGTCCGGAAAGACAATAGAAATTATAAATACCGATGCAGAAGGTAGGGTTACCCTTGCCGATGCACTTTACTATACTGCGGTAAATGAAAATGCTTCTGAGATCATAGATGTAGCAACTCTTACTGGCGCTGTAATCATGGCCCTCGGAACTTCATATACAGGAGCCGTGACAAACTGTCCTGAGATGATGGAAAAGGTAAAGAATTCTGCGGATATGGCAGGCGAGAAAATCTGGCAGCTGCCCTCCGATGATTCCTACAGGGAAATGATAAAGGGAAGAAGGGGAGATCTTGTAAACCAGGCACCGGGAGGCGCGGGAAGCATAACAGCCGGTATGTTCTTAGAAAACTTCGTAGAAAAGAAGAACTGGGTACATATGGATATTGCCGGAACTGCTGATACCCAGAAGGCAAAAGGCTACTTCATACCCGGAGCCACAGGTACACCTGTAAAGACCCTCTATACTTACGTAAAGACATCCGGCGAGAAAAGAGATAAGGATAAATAGTCAGGAGTATATAATTTCAAAATTGATAGATTTATAAAGATAAGGCATTAAGGGATATACCTTAAAAATATAATCCTTTAATGAATA
>JBDHVQ010000271.1:0-2592 GCA_039809845.1 Clostridiaceae bacterium
GGGGTTATTATTGCTGCAATGACCAATACTATAAGGAGTATATATTTTCTTTGTCTTGCAAGAAAAGAAGATTTCATTATTCCGATTGATGTCAGTATTATTATTAAAATGGGAAATTCAAAGGCAATACCGAATGATATGACAATGGAAAGGATATATGTAAAATAGCTTCTGAAACTGATCATGGGCGGTATATTGCTGAAGCGAAAACCCATGAAAAACATTGTTGTCATTGGAACCACGATAAAATATGCAAAAAGAGAGCCGAGTGCAAAAAGGAAAAGGCCTGCTGTAAGAGCTATTGCCAGGCCGGTTTTTTCATTCTTTTTAAGTCCGGGCTTTATAAATAACCAAAGCTGAAAGAGTAAAAATGGGAGTATTACGATAAGTCCGGATATCAGTGAAATCTCAATAAAGGTAATGAAAAGTTCCGTAGGTTCAATATAAACAAAATTCATTCCGTTTGATTTTGATATCATGTCCTGAACTATGGGCTCAGTAAACTGAAATACGATAATTACAGTGATAACAAAAGCCAGAATAGAAATTATCAACCTCTTTCTGACTTCTGTTAAGTGACCAACTATTGTCTGATCAGTTTTTGAATTTTTTTTCATAGAAGTGACCTATTTTGCTTCTTTATCCATGGAATCCCTTGGATTATCAGATGAAGCTGAATTCATTGAATTCTTGAATTCCTTTATAGCATCTCCAACGGACTTACCAATTTCCGGTAATTTTTTAGGTCCGAATATTATCAGCGCAATCACAAGTATGAGTATTAATTCGCTTGCTCCGATTCTTCCCATTTTATAATCCCCTCAATATCTGTATTATTTTTTATCTTTCTGCTGTTTTTCATATCACCATAAGTATATTGAAAATTCTATAATCTGTCCCAATATTCTATTAACTATCTATTTATAAAAAACTGGAGTGATTCCTATCCCGATCAAAAGATCTCAGTCAGCATATAAATCACCGATGGTGCGGTGACAGTTTTTCTGTCCCTGTTTTTTTGACTTTAAACTGGCGGTTTATCCACCGGCTTAAGAAGTCTTTCGAAAATCTCATCAGAGATTGTAGTATTCGTTTATCAATTCAACCATCTTTTTTGTGGTTTCACCGGCTACCCCTGCGCATCTTGCTTTTCTTTTGGGATCCTTGTAGTTGACTTTCATTTCTTCCATAAAGTTTCCGACAGAATCATCACAGAGGTAAGATTCCGAAATTGTAGTTTTCAGTTCGCCGTTGTATTCAGGCTGATACTGTGGGAACGGATGCTTTTTATACCAGTCAAACAACGCACTGATAAGTTTGGGTGCGTCCTTTTTAGGCACAACAGTTCCGATTGCCTGAGCACATACACCCAGTGAACCGCAAAGTGTTGCAAGTCCGTATCCGCCGGCATATGCAGTAAATGATTCTACAGGAATCTGGTTGAAAGGATAACCAATTTTTTCTGACGCCAGGCCGAAGAACCCTTCGGCAACTCCAACTCCTCAGCCTCCCAGTTCTTTGTATGCAGTATAAGCTCTTTCCTGTGCTTCTTCAGGATCAAGTTTCTGATATGGAAAAGGATACATGGGAGCATCTTTTTGCTCACTCTGCCACTTGTAGGCCCTCGAGGAATTTGATGCATTCACAGAAGCTTCAGCCGGAAATAACCTTAATAACGATGAGGCTCCTCCGGCAAGTGCAACTGTAAGGGCTGTCTTACCGGCTCCGATCACAAAATCTCTTCTGCTGATTTTTTTGTCGGTTATTGTTTCAGTTTCTTTGATTTCTTCTTTTTTCATAATTACCTCACAAAATGATTATACTTTATCAAAATAATAACATTATGAAGAGTATCTGTCTACGTTTACATCTAAATTCTTTATCAGTTTATTTAAAAACAAAATAATACTGAAGGGAAAATAGACTTTTTTTATCATCCAGGGATGTTAAAAATCTCCTTCCTTATTATGTGTCAAGTAAGGCACGCTAAGGAAGGAGATAGAGAATCAAACTGAATATTTCCTTCTGAACTATCTCAGAATTAATTTAAGGAATCGGTTATTTGATTTGTGAAGCTATTTTAAAGATTTTCAGGGTTTTCTGTTAGTACACCAGTCTCCGCAACTTCAGTCACCTTGTTTTTTCTCTTGTTCATAAGTCCTGCAACTGAAAAAATAAGAGATGCAAGGGAGCCGATAATTAGAATATAAACTGCGATGCCTGTCTGAACCATATTTAAGTACTGTGCTGAAAGGTTACCAAGATCTATCTGTTTCATAACTGACAGTGCAAGGGCTATAACAGGAAAGATAACTGCAGGTATATATTTTTTAATAATAAAAAATAGAATTATCGGTGCAGCCAGTGGAATAAAAATAATGGCATCGGTTTGTCCCCCGTTAATTTTCCCCGCAGAAATAAGTTACAATGATTCTCCCATCACATTCATTATAGGCAGAAAGCTTCCCGCAAGGAATACCAGCCCCGAAACAATCCCCGCCAGTGTAATAACATCCGGTTGTCTTGTCGTCTTCATAAATTCCCTCCTAAAAATATATTTATTATACAGAAATTATAAAATACAACAAAGTT
>JBDHVQ010000272.1:0-2589 GCA_039809845.1 Clostridiaceae bacterium
CTGTTGGCAGTGTAACCGGAAAAAATGCTGCCGCGTATATTCAGAACACCCTTAAATCCTATGGTTATAACACTTCCCTTCAGCCCTTCACAGCTTCATCACTTTACAATGTCCAGGACATAGATGAATACAATACTGTCAGGGGAAACAATGTAACTGCAGAACTTCCGGGTTTTGATCCTTCAAAGAAGACGGTGGTATTCCTCTGTCACTACGACAGTGTCATAGGAACTCCCGGAGCCAACGACAATGCCTCAGGAGTTGCCGTAATGATGGAAACCGCAAGATATTTACAGGGAAAAAAGCTTGATTTCAATCCAGTATTTCTGATAGCCGATGCAGAAGAGACAGGCAAGGAAGGAACGGAAGCCTGGATAAAGTCAAAGACGGGCTCCTACCTTGACAATATAGAAGTTGTAATAGATACAGACATGGCCGGAAAAGGAAATTACTATCAGATATGGAATACAACATCATATTTCCAGTCCCAGATGTATCCCCAGCTTGCAAAACAGATAGCAGGGCAGATGAACCTTGCTGTGGGTAGGGCACTTCATGCCAGGGGGAATTCAGACTACAGGGAATTTGAAAACAGGGGTATAAAGGCAGTAACCCTTATGAACCTCGAAGATCAGTATGGAAACAAGGAATCAACTTACCATACACCCAACGATACATATGATAAAATAAGCAAAACTACTCTTAAGAATGTATCCGATATTATCCTCAACCTCATAAGGCACATAGGAAGATAAAAAACAAATTAATGATTACGGCACACCGGGGCTCCTGCTTTATAGATGCTCCGGTGTCGTTTTTTAGCCTGTAAGCTCAGACTATCCTTCATCTTTATTTCTGTTTACTGTCTGAATTGATTTCATTCTTCGTGAAAAACCAGTTTCCGGTTTGATAAACATAATGTAAATGTTTCCTTCAACTAAAAGCTCATTTAAGACCATTATTTTTTAACTGTTTTTAAATATAATAGCGGAATACTTCGGTTTGTGATAAAATATACTGTAGATAAAATCAGAATAAAAAAACAGACAGGGGGTTCCATATGTCCTTAAACCTGATAATAACCCTTGCCGGTGCTGTCATACTGATGTGTATAGTCCTCAACAGGATATCATCGAGGATCGGCATACCCACATTACTGTTCTTCATAGCCCTGGGTATTTTCTTTACCCATCCATCTTTTCTCGCAATCCCGTTCAGTGATTTTGCCGTTTCGGAAAAAATCTGTACAGTGGCTCTTATTTTTATTATGTTCTACGGTGGATTCGGGACAAGATGGGAAGAAGCAAAGCAGGTGGCGGCTGAGTCAATAATACTTGCATCCCTCGGGGTAATACTTACAGCATTTACAGTGGCAGCTTTCTGCCATTTCATACTCGGAATGAGTTTTCCTATCAGTTTCCTCCTCGGTTCAGTAATAAGTTCCACAGATGCAGCTTCCGTCTTTTCAATTATAAGATCAAAAAAACTGAGTCTTCGGTTCAACACTTCTTCTCTTTTAGAACTTGAATCAGGAAGCAATGACCCTTTTTCATACATGCTGACTATCACTGCCCTTACCATCATGACCACAGGAACAAGTGCAACAGAAACTGCCCTTGGATTCATAATACAGATAGGGGTTGCAGTAATATCCGGTCTTACCGTGGCAATGCTCGCGATACTATTAACTTCAAAATTTGATTTTCCAAAGGGATGGGATACGGTATTTGTATTTGCAGTTGCTCTTTTATCCTATTCAGTTCCCTCACTCCTTGGAGGCAACGGATATCTTTCTGCTTACATTGTCGGAATAATCCTCGGAAACTCAGCCATAGCAAACAAGAAGGAACTGGTTCACTTCTTTGACGGTGTTACTGAACTCGTTCAGATGCTCCTTTTCTTTCTCCTCGGACTACTTTCAGATCCCTATAAAGTCGTGGCGAATCTCCCCACGGCATTTGCAGTATTCCTGTTCCTCACTTTTATAGGAAGACCCCTTGTAGTTGAAGTAATATTAAGGTTTTTCAAAACCACATGGAAACAGAGGGTTGTTGTAGCATCTGCCGGATTAAGAGGTGCCGCATCCATAGTGTTCGCCATCATGGCGACAAACCATGAAGCTGAAACGGGAAGGGATATCTTCTCCATAACCTTTGGAATAGTACTTTTATCCATACTCCTTCAGGGAACTCTGCTTCCTGTCATTGCCAAAAAACTCGACATGACAGATCCTACTGAAGACCCATTGAAGTCATTTACTGACTACTCAGAAGAAAAGCCTATAGAATTCATATCCTTCTTCATCGACGAAAATCATCCCTGGGGCGGAAGGAAAATAAAGGATATCTATATAAGCAGTGATCTTTTACTGGTACTCATATTAAGACAAGGCATGAGGATAATTCCCGACGGGGAATCAGAAATCCAGGCCGGAGACAGGCTGGTATGCATAGCAAAGACATTTACCCAGGCTACAGGAATAGAACTAAGCGAAACAGTAATAGACGAAAATTCCCACCTTGTGGGTAAACCATTGTCGGAAATGGAAGAAGAAAGTCTCGTACTTCTCATCAAGAGAAACGAAGAATA
>JBDHVQ010000273.1:0-2585 GCA_039809845.1 Clostridiaceae bacterium
ATTCTTCCAGGACTTTCCTATGTGTTCTGACATTGGGAGAAAAGAATTTTTGAGATTTATCAATAAATATAATACTTATATCATAATGATTTTCATCTGAAATTCTTTTATTTTCTGAATCGGATGTTATTAAAAGACAATGAATTAAACTGTTTATTTTCTTCCATTTATAAAAAGGAACATTTTTAAAACTATCATAGTCTATTGCTAAACCTTTTAATTCACCTGTGCCTCTGAACATAACTGTACCTCATTCACTCCGTTGGCAGAGCATTTTTCTGAAGGATGGATTTTTTCTTCGGTTTCGTCATAAATATAATCTGCAGGAACGGGGTGTCGGTATGATTCATTATTTTTAGTCCGAAAAATATTGCTGTCCGCAAGAATTTCAAGAACCTTTTTTGGACTTTCTACTATTTTCGCACCTCTGCTGACATATTTAGCAGGCCATGTCAATGTTTTTAATTCCAGTGTATTTTTGGGGATAAGGACCTATCTTTGCTGTTTAAGAGCGAAATCAGCCTGTTTTAAGGCTCCCGAAGTTTCCCCTGCTTCCATAATTATGGTTGCCAAAGACAATCCACTCATTACCCCATTTCTTAATGGGAAAAACCAATTTTTAGTTTTAGTTGCCGGAGAAAACTGAGAAACTATAGGTCCCTTTTTTCAATCTCAAGCTGAACAGATTTATTCTCAACCCTCGGAAAATATCCTTGTTACAGCTTCCTGAAAGCAGGATTTTACAGGATTTCAATCCGTTTCTTATGCTGAAAGATTACGGCTGAATCATTTCTGTCAGTTATTATTTTCTTCCAAAGCGATGTATTAATATTTTCACGATGCGTACAGCTTATGATGTTCAAGACTATGATCTTCTTGTTGAGAATCAATTGTTAATGTGTTGTCATTAATTTTATTTCCCTGTTGCAATATTGTTTTTCATAGTTTATCATAAAATCATAGCTGATATCCGTTATCAATTGAGGAGATATTTGCAATGAGCATATCTTTGAAAAATACAATTGTTACCCAGGGATGTCTCACACTCTCAGGACTTAAACCAGCTTCCCTCTTTAATATCCCGACAGGAAATATACTAAAGTCTTTAATGGATATAAACCAATTCAAGACAGCTGTTAAGGACAGAGGTCTCAGTCTTTTCTGGATAGAAGGGCATAAAAACAGAATGATTATCTTCCTTTACAGAAGTAGCCATATTTATAATCTTCTGAAAAACCCACACATTACAGGATGTCTCTCAGACCTCGGTTATCCTGAAAATCCGGAGTCGTGTCTTTGTGAACTTAAAAAAGGCTCCTGTCAGGAAATGAATACCCACATGAAATAGGTTTTTTTCTCGGCTTTGACTGCAGGGATTGTATAAGTTATATGAAGTCTGGGGGAAAGGACTGTATTTTTTTAGGTTACTGGAAAGTATATTCTGAAGAACAGGAAAAACTTGAGATTTTCAGAAAATATGACATGTGCAGAAAATGCTGCAGAAAATATCTTTTTACAGATACAGATATCAGAAGAATAACGGTTAGAACCGATCCGATGGAGGCTTGAACATGAACTATGCTGTAATTTACTGGAGTGGTACAGGAAACACAAAATCAATGGCAGAGGCAATTACAGAAGGTATAAAATCCACTGGAAAGAATGCTGATCTCTTTGATGTATCAGATGCAGGAAATCTTGATATTTCAGAATACGATGGAATTGCATTGGGATGCTCTTCAATGGGAAGTGAAAACCTTGAAGAGGGAGAATTCCAGCCCTTCTTTGACGGTATAAAAGTCAGTCTTTCAGGTAAAGATGCTGTACTTTTCGGATCATACGGCTGGGGAGAGGGAGAATGGATGAGAACATGGCAGGAAGAATGTGAAGGACTCGGTATGAGAATCAAAGCAGAACCTCTCATCATCCATGAAACTCCGGACGATGAAGGTCTTAATAAGTGCAGGGAATTTGGAAAGGCTCTGGTATAATTCATACTATTTACATCACTTAATGATCACAATATAATCACAATATAATCACATTTATATTTTAAGGGCCCATTCCATAGGGTATGGATATGGGCCGCTATTAATGCATTCTGTCAGTTACTACCCTGGGTTTTAACTTATGATTCCTTTTTTACCCACTTTCAGCTTTTTCCAGGAAGAGAATATCTTCCTGTAATATTCTTCCCTGTTTTCAAGGCACGTAAGGGAAGTAATTTCCACACCTTCCTCATCATCTTTTAAAAATCCCTGTTCTATTTCTTCTGTATTGTAACTCACTCTTCTCACTTCCGAAGTGAAAAGATCCGGGTCTGTAGTAAAGACACCGCAGTTTAAATCCCATACCACAATATTTCTGTTTCCGTAGTCCTCACCGAATTTATCAAACCACAATGTACATTTTTCCCTGATGTATCTGTATGAAGGAAAATCTCTCATTAATTCATCATGTTCATTTTCACCGAATCTTACACTGAGGCAGAAATGAGCACCGATATTTATGAAATTGCAGCCGGATTTCAAAACAGTTGCCACAGCTTCAGGATCACAGGAATAATTGAGTTCTGATAAACTGAT
>JBDHVQ010000274.1:0-2579 GCA_039809845.1 Clostridiaceae bacterium
GGCATTTATAATCTGGGGTATCATCTATATGATGATATTCATTATTATCATAGGTGGAATTGTGAAAGATGGTACTTTCAGGGAATTCAGTTCAAAGGTTTTCCCCTGGTTCTGCCTGGTTCTCCTGTTGAATTCAGTCTGGAATATACTTTTTGTAAAAGATCTTATACTCCCTTCGGTTTTTGTAATAATCCTGTATCTTATCTGTCTTCTTGCTGCAAACAGTATTCTCAGAAATCCTGAATACAAGCCTCTTGGTTTTTTAAAGATTTCATTCGGTATCCATACAGGATGGGTCATTTCCGCTGCTGTTTTAAACATGGCTGTATACCTTGAAAAAGTGAATTCTGCCTTTTCATTAAAAACCCAATATGCAGCAATCATTGTAATTGTCATTCTGGGACTTGCTTCAGTTTTTGCAGGTCTTTATTTTAAAAACAGTACTTTCATGATTCCTGTGGCATGGGCATGTTTCAATATTTTTCTGTCCCACAGAGCAGGAAACTATGGAATGAGATTTCCTGCAATACAGAATGTCTCCCTGATTCTGTCAATAATACTTCTTGTATTTACTTTTTATTTATCATTAAAACATACCAGGAAACTGTAGGGAGCATGAAACTCTGATGGTCATTTTAAAGAATTATCCTTTCAGAGGAATGGAAATTTAAAACACGTCAGCTGTATAAATAAAATTACACAGAAACATGAATATAACTCGATAAAGTGTATAAATATTTAATGTCTGCCCATAGGGTGCGGACATTTCTTTTTTATTGTTTTCTTATTGATTACATGTAACTGTTTTACGTTAATAAAATGGTAATAATAGTTGCACTAAATTTTATATTGAATAAAATCGATTGCCGTATTAAAATAAGACAAATGCATAAATAATATGCTTTATTCACCCAGGAGGAGAATGTAAATGCGTAAAAAACTTTTGGCATCGGTTATGGCTTTATCCATGGCACTATCGGTGGCCGCATGTACAAAGACACAGCCTGCTGCGACAACCGCAGCCGGAACGACGGCATCGGTGACAACAGCTGCACCGGAGGCATCTTCTGAAGCTTCAAAGGCAGAAGAAAAGAAGGAAGTTGCAGCACCATCTTCATCACAGAGTTCACCTTCAGCATCTTCAAGCGCTTCTCAGAGGACTCTCGGAGGAGACTATCACATAGGTATTGTGACAGGAACTGTTTCCCAGTCAGAAGATGAATTAAGGGGAGCTGAGGCACTCATCGCAAAGTACGGTGAAGCAGACAAGGGCGGTATGATAAAGCATGTTACCTATCCTGACAACTTCACACAGGAACAGGAAACCACCATACAGCAGATAGCCGGACTTGCCGACGACCCCAAGATGAAAGTCGTTGTGGTTAACCAGGCGGTTCCGGGAACTGCAGCTGCATTCAAGATGATCAAGGAAAAAAGACCTGACATACTCTGCTTTGCAAACTCCTCACAGGAAGATACAAAGATGATCGAAGAAGTTGCAGACCTTGTTGTTGACCCTGACAATATAAACAGAGGATATCTCATGGTTCTTGCGGCAAAGAAGATGGGCGCTACAAAGTTTGTCCACATCTCCTTCCCCAGACACATGTCCATAGAACTTCTCTCTTTAAGAAAATCAATAATAGAAGAAGCATGTAAGGACCTCGGACTTGAATTCTACTCTGAAACTGCACCGGACCCAACATCTGACGTCGGAGTTCCCGGAGCACAGCAGTTCATACTTGAAAAAATGCCCCAGTGGGTTGAAAAGTACGGAAAAGACACTGCATTCTTCTGTACAAACGATGCACAGACTGAACCTTTACTTAAAAAGGTTGCAGAATTAGGAGCAATATTCGTTGAACCTGACCTTCCTTCACCTATAATGGGTTACCCCGGTGCCTTCGGTATAGACCTTAAGAACGAAGCCGGCGACTGGCCTGCTATCCTTAAGAAGGTTGAGGATGCAGTAGTAAAGGCAGGCGGTTCAGGAAGAATGGGTACATGGGCATATTCCTACGGATACACTGCTTCCTATGCACTTGCTGAATACGGTATGGGAGTTGTAGACGGTGTATATAAACTCGATAACCTCGCAGATGTACTTGAATGCTTCGATGCATCAACTCCGGGATCCAAGTGGAGCGGCTCCCTCTTCGTGGACAGAACCGACAATACTGAAAAGAAAAACCATGTCATGGTTTACCAGGACACTTACATATTCGGAAAAGGATACCTCGGAAATGTAAATGAAGTTGTTCCTGAAAAATTCAAGAACTTCAAGCAGTAGGCGTTTTCATCTTAAGATACTTAAAAGAGGATCTTAAGATAAGACAATCAGGAAAAGACAGTAAAAATGAGATACGGTTTAAAGACTCTTCCGGAAACGGCTTATGGCTTTAAGCCGTTTTCTTTATTGGAAAGGCAGGTGTATTAAGGTTGAATGACATAAAAAAGGACAATATGGATAATTATAAAGATAAGGAAAGAGAAGGACTCCTTGAATTCCGCCATGTGGAAAAAGACTTTTCAGGAAATGTGGTACTGAAAGATGTAAGTTTTACACTCGGAAAAGGTGA
>JBDHVQ010000275.1:0-2570 GCA_039809845.1 Clostridiaceae bacterium
TGTCTTTCGTAGTCTCTTAAAACCTTAAGTGCAGTGCCCGAGAGTAAAAAGATCGCGAATATATTTATAGCTGCCATTATTCCCATTAGAATATCAGCTATATTCCATACGACAGCAAAGTCTCCTATCGCACCTAAAAATACTGCAATACCGGCAACGATTCTGAAAACTGTCATGGCAGAAGTATTTACTGTGAGGAATTTAAAGTTTGATTCAGCATAATACATATTTCCGACAATTGAACTGTAGGCAAAGAGGAATATACATACTGTTATTATATGAATTCCTATCCTTCCGATCTGGCTTTCAACCGCTCTTTGAACCAGTGGAATTCCGTTAAGGGTTCCGTCGGGTGAATTGGTAATAAGGACCATGAATGCTGTGACAGAACAGATTATCAGAGTATCGATGAAAACAGAGACAACCTGAACAAGTGCCTGATTGACCGGGTGCTTTACCTTGGCTGCAGCTGCAGCATTAGGAGCAGAACCCATACCGGCTTCATTGGAGAAAAGTCCCCTTTTGATTCCCATCAGCATGACTCCACCTAAAAGGCCACCTGATACCGCGCGTCCGTTGAAGGCACTTTTAAAAATAGTGGATATCATTTCGGGGAAATTACGGATATTAATCACTATGATGATAATACCGAGTCCTATGTATATCGATGCCATCACAGGCATGAGAAAGGAAGTTACCTTACCTACTCTTTCGTTCCCTCCAAAATATACCCAGAGGGATAAAGCTGCAAGAATAAGACCCACGACATATGGCCACATAGTTGATCCATATTCAGGTACATAAGCAGAAAATGAAGATGAAATGTTATATGCCTGAAGTGCATTGAATCCGAATGCGAAAGTCAGGATAAGAACCACTGAAAATATGGATCCTAAAAGTGGCATATTGAGTGCGTTTTTAAGATAATATGCAGGGCCACCCCTGTATCCCGGGTCTTCAACATCCGGTATTTTATAGGTCTGGGCCAGGAGACTTTCTACAAATGCAGAAGCAGAACCAATAACTGCAATGAGCCACATCCAGAATACTGCACCTGGTCCTCCTGCAACAATGGCCGTTGCAACACCGGCGATATTTCCGGTACCTACTCTTGATGAAGTTGAAATCATAAGAGCCTGAAGTGAAGATACACCTTCGCCTTCCTTTTTAAGAAGACTTTTTACTGCATCACCGAAAAGTCGTATCTGAACTCCCCTTGTCAGGAAGGTCATGAACAGACCTGCGATGATGAGAAGGAAAATAAGGAATTTCCCGTACATAAAACCATTTACCCGGTCGAGATAGTCGTTGAGCACCAAAATAAATACCCCCAGTATTTTTGAGTAGCCCGAATGTATAATAATACATCCAAAGCCGATTTCTACGAATATTATAATATACAGGATGTATATATAACCAAAAGTTTAAAAAATATTTCCGATGAAATAAAAAAAAAGTAAATCAAAAAATCAGAACCCAATAAATTTATGGGTTCCTGACAGAATGAATCATATTGTTTCAAATATCAATTTTCTTTAAAATTTAACGGGAAATTCTCTTTACCTGTAAACCTTCACCACATCATCAACTGAAGGGTACTGCTTTTCACCGGGTTCTCCTGTGGGTGCTCCGAATGGCATCTGTGCAATAAGTCTCCAGTTTTCAGGTACATCCCAGGTTTTTCTGACTTCTTCACTGATTACTTCATTGTAGTGCTGAAGTGAAGCACCAAGTCCTTCTTCTGTAAGTGCATTCCATACTGCTGACTGAAGCATTCCGTTTGCCTGTTCAGCCCATACTGGGAAATTCGGGGAATAAAGCGGGAACTGTTCCTGAAGTCCTTTCACTACGGAAGTATCTTCATAGAAAAGAACAGTGCCGAAGGAATCAGCAAATCCATTGATCTTATCTTCTGTGGACTTGAAATTTTCTGCAGGAACAATTTTTCTAAGTTCTTCCATAACTATGTTCCAGAGCTTCTGATTTTCTTCTCCGAAAAGTACAATTGCTCTCTGAGACTGTGAATTGAAGGCAGACGGTACGTATTTAACTGCAGTTTTTATAACTTCAGTTATTCTGTCTTCAGAAACCGGTGATTTCCTTGATATTGCATAGTGTGACCTTCTCCTGCTTATTGCATTTAAAACGCTGTTATTCATTATTAATTTTCTCCTTAGAAGAAATTGCTGATATTTAATCTTTATGTCATTCAATCATTAGACCATAACTGATAATGATTGTCAATAAGATAATCCAATTAAAAACAAAGGAAAAAAATTATGTCAAAAAATAAAAAAGACATGACTTTTAAATCATGCCTTTTTTCTGGTGGAGATAAAGAGATTCGAACTCTTGACCCCCTGCGTGCAAAACAGGTGCTCTCCCAGCTGAGCTATACCCCCAGGAATGGTGGACCATCAGGGACTCGAACCCCGGGCCGACCGGTTATGAGCCGGTAGCTCTAACCAACTGAGCTAATGATCCACATATAAAACCTCTCATAAAGAGAGGTAAAACCGGCATCAACCTACTTTCCCACAGGGCCTCCCCTGCAGTATCATCGGCACCGT
>JBDHVQ010000276.1:0-2564 GCA_039809845.1 Clostridiaceae bacterium
TGCATTTGTCAACTGAAAAGTGATCCATTTATTAATCGAAAAGTGATCCACTTCAGATATTATTTTACGCTGGCTTTTAACCAGTTTGCCGTTTCCTGCATCCTATAAGAGCCAGCGGTCATGTTCAGTACTTCTGCCTTGAATGTTAATCTGTCTATCAATGCTGCGGTAAGTGTTTTATCATTGAATATTTCATCCCACCTGTCAAATGACAGATTTGTTGTGATTATTGTTGATTTTCTTTCTGCCCTTATGGACATTAATTCAAAAAGTAATTCTGCACCCTCCCTGTCAAAGGATATATAGCCCAATTCATCTATTATTACCAGATCGTATTTTGCAAATTTACTGTGGGTATATGCTATTCTTTTTTCACTTCTTGATGTCTTTAATTCGTTTATAAGGCCGGAAGCAGTCGTAAACATAACCTTGTAACCTTCGTTACATGCAAGTATTCCTACTCCTATGGAAAGATGGGTTTTACCCGTCCCCGGAGGACCTACAAGGATCATATTCCTGCCTTCATCTATGAATTTCAGGCTCTGTATTTCTCTGTACCTTTTTTTGGCATCATCCGGCAGATAATCATGTCTGAGATCTTCCAGATATTTTCTGTAAGGGAAGTTGGCATTTCTTATTCTGCTCTTTCTTCCGTTTTCCTTTCTCTGGTCAAAAGCTTCCAGAAGGATATTATGGAGCAGTTCTTCATAAGGCATACTATCTTTATATGCATCACTTATTTTTTCCTCAAGGGTATTGGATACTCCCGGAACCCTAAGTTCCTTGAAATAGCTTTTGATTTCCTCAAGCATTACTGACTGTTTCTTATTCAATTTTTATTGTCTCCTTAAGCATTCAGATTAAACAATCGGGTTATATCATTCACCAGGGAGACTGATGCTTTTTCTATTTCATTTATTACTTTATTTTCTGTAACATCATCCTCCTTTTTCCTGAACATTAAATTTTTTATGTTTGATGTAGTTACAAGATTTTTATTTTTAAGCGCAAGAGTGTCTATCAGTGACATTACCTCTTCGCATCCTTTTTCGCCGATTATCTCCAGTAATTCTATAAATTCTTTGTTTTTTCCTGTATAATACAGTTGGTATAGTTGCTGAAGTTTGGCGGAAACCTGATGAAATGCAGCGCTTGCATTCAGGGCGCCAGGCTTCTTTTTTATTGTCCTTAAATAGTGCATTATATCCATTTTCCATTCATGCGATCCATATAGCCTGTTATGGCCTGCCACCTCTATATCCTTGTTATATATCCTTATTTCTTCCGGCAGGACCCTTACTTTTAATATTTTGCCCACAAGATAATCCGGTACTGAATATCTGTTGGTCTGATACACTACAGTGCTGTATTTATCCACTCTCAGCATTTCCACGGAAGATATATCATACGGCTCCGTAAAGGGTATAAGATATGGTTTCTCCTCATTTAATGACTGAACCCTGCTGACGTCCTTTCCGGCGCAGGTACGTTCATTCAGCACTGCCAGCTCACTCTGAAAATAGGATTGAGCTTCTTCCATTGACTCAAAGGCATCTTTTTTTGAGAATATTTTCCTTCTTACGAATTCAACACCCCTTTCCACCTTTCCTTTCTCATTTCCACGTCTGGCATTACAGAATCTATATCTGAACCCGTAATACATTGAAATTTTACTGAGGTCTTTGGTAGCTTCCTTTGTATTGGGATTTACTGTAAATTTCGCAACTGCAGTCTTAAGATTATCGTATATTATTTCCTGGTGTACCCCTCCCATATCAATAACTGCATGGTTATGGACATCCAGAAAGTTTTCCATCTTTTTGTTCCTGTAAAGCTTTCCTGAATAGTAGTTACCGTAACAGGTGGCGAACAGTCCCATACTTACTTCGCAGTGCCTGCCGGCTATAATAAGGTTAATATCTCCCCAGTCAAATTCAACGGATGATCCTTTATTATATTCCTGCCTTATATAAGCTTCCTTAACTTCATGCTTTTCTCTTATGTAGTTACAGACGGTGGTATAACCTATGTCATACCCCTTTTCTATCAGATTTTCAAAGATATCAACTTTTTTCATAATGTTCTTATGCCTTAGAGAAGAGGATTTCTTTTTGTTTTCCTCTAACATGGAATCAATAAGGGAAGCTATATCTGAAGTTAATTTGGAAGGGCTTCTGGAACTCACATCATATCTTGGTTCATCGTTTAAACGGTCTTTCAGAATATTCTTTTTAACCTTATCCTCAGTTACTTTGATTTCATTGGAAATATCTATATACTGCCTTATATATTTTCTTATGGTATTCCTGCTGACCTGAAGTTCTTTTGCGATATCTCTCTGAGACATATTTTCATTAAAATGCAGATCAAGTATTTTTTCTTTTGTGTTTAAGGTAATCACATCCAATCCTCCTGGTATCACTAACCAGGAGATATATTAATATAAAAGTGGATCACATTTCAATTAATACTTTTTACCATTCCCCCTTATCCAAATTTACTGATTTGGGTGGATTACTTTTCAATTAATATGTGGCTCACTTTTAGTTTAATATATACAACAT
>JBDHVQ010000277.1:0-2551 GCA_039809845.1 Clostridiaceae bacterium
GCATCCTTAATCCATACCCAGTTATCCCTGTCCTGGTATCTTCTGTCAGGATCTATAACTTCCATTGCAGCATGGTCTGTTTTTCTTAAATCCTCAGGCTTTCCTGAAAGACATACCCACCTGAATGGTCCGTAACCGAAGTCGAAGAGTCTTGGTCCTAAGATATCTTCAACATAAGACGGCCAGATGAATCCATCCTTGTCATCTCTTCCGTTCTTACTGATTTCCATAACACCTGCATCGAATATTGCCTTCATGAAGGAGTTACCGTAGTCGAAGAAGTATGTTCCGTTTTCAACGAGCTTCTTTATTGCCTCATAGTGTTCTTTGAGAGTCCTGTCCACCATTTCATGGAACTTTTTGGGATCTTCTGCAAGAAGTCTTGTCCTTTCTTCAAAGGTAATTCCGCTCGGACAGTACCCTCCTGTATATGGTTCATGACATGATGTCTGGTCACTTAAAAGATCTATGTGGACGTTGTTTTCAACTGCATAGTTTAAAAGATCAACTATATTGCCGTGGTATGCGATAGATTTTGGTTCTCCCCTGTCCATCGATTCCTTTGCAAGGTCGAAAGCTTCCTTCGGTGTTTCAACGATGTCGCCTACCCAGCCCTGTGAATGTCTTGTGTTGATTCTTGAAATATCGACTTCAGCTATGATACCTACTCCGCCTGCTATTTCAACTGCCTTACCCTGAGCGCCGGACATTCCTCCAAGACCTGAAGTCACAAAGAGTTTGCCCTTTAAGTTTCCGTCATTGGGTATGCCAAGGACAAGTCTTCCGGCATTGAGTAAAGTATTGTATGTTCCGTGTACTATACCCTGTGGTCCTATGTACATCCATCCGCCGGCTGTCATCTGACCGTAGTTTGCAACACCAAGAGCCTGTGCCCTGTTGTAGTTTTCAAGGTCATCGTACATACCGATCATGAGGCCGTTGGTAATTATTACCCTCGGAGCATCCGGTTTTGAATGGAAGAATCCTACAGGATGGCCAGAATATAGAACGAGAGTTTTATCCTGATCGAGTTCTTCGAGGTATTTCATTATGAGTCTGTACTGCATCCAGTTCTGGCATACTGATCCTGTTTCACCGTATGTTACAAGTTCATAGGGATAAAGGGCAACATCAAAGTCCAGGTTGTTGTCTATCATTACCTGGAATGCCTTTCCTTCGATACATTTTGATTTATATTCATCAATGGGCTTTCCGTGGAGTTCTCCCACGGGACGGTATCTGTATCCGTATATTTTTCCATGGGTTTCAAGTTCTTCCATGAATTCCTTGGCCATGACACCGTGATGCTGCTCGGGGATATACCTCAGAGCATTTTTTATGGCGAGGATTTTGTCTTCCTTTGAAAGGACCGCGGTTCTCTTTGGTGCCCTTCTTATGCCTTCCTTAAACTCCGGATACTCCGGAAGTTCGTCGTCGAGTCTTATCTTCATCGCGTCCTTGATTTCAGAATTGATACTCAATTAAGTGCCTCCTTGATAATCTGTAATCATTTATACTGAATATTTTAGCATAATTATTCCATTTGAAACATGGTATCTCAATTTTAAACGACAATAAATCCAATGTTGATTTTATGCAATTTATACGGAAATCCTATAAACAGCAGGTAACAACCTCTATATTTTTTAAAGTTTCCTCCCCTGCTTATTATAGAACTGCATGAGAATTTATGCCATATACTCTTACTTAGTTTTGTGGTTGACTTTATTGTCCAATGCTCCCCTAAATCTAAAGGTGTAAATTCAGTGGTTACACTCGGGGAGTATGGAACCATCACTCAACATTAAGAAAATGTTTAAAAGGAGAACATCCGGAACGGGAAGGCAGAAAACTGTTTTGAGGAAAATGGGCTGTCTGCTAAAGAGTTAGTGGGAATATGAAGAGTATGCAGGAGCGCAGAGTTCTGGAATTCAATCAGATATCAAAAAGGTGTATGCATTCTCTTGGAGAAAATTGTTTGGATTATTCAACTGCCATATTTTTGGATAGTTAACTGCCACATTTTTATTTATGCAGCTTCCATATTTTAGTTGATTTAACTTTCATATTTCAATTGTTTTAGGCGCAATATCTTAACTGTAACATTTTATAAGATAAATAGTTAATATAGTAATCTGTGAAACCAAAATAATGATCTTATGTTTATAGATAATAAATATATGAATAAATTATCTATTTAGCAAAATAATTTACTTCATGAAATGATTCAGGGTACATTTAGAAACGGACTGCGGTACAGGTTACCGGATGGGCGGTCAATTTTGGCTGAACCGTCAAAAAATGTGAGCAATCTCCTACAATCAAAAAAAATAGGAGAAACCATCTGATTCTCCTTATTTGCAACTTTTCTTGTTAATGCGCTTTTTTTACATATATAACGTGAACTTTAAGATTCATTTAGTAAGAATAAGTTATCATTTAATGGTCAGCAGACATAAATCATTAGATTTATATCTTGACTTTTGCAGTATTTTAAAGAAAAAACCTCTGTATCCATTATGTTCCAACGGTTTCAGATGTTTTATTTTTT
>JBDHVQ010000278.1:0-2540 GCA_039809845.1 Clostridiaceae bacterium
GGAGATTTTTCCTTTAAGCTTAAAAACGTGGATATTGAGATTCAGGACGGATTCCTTCCTGTGTCATCAATCAATATGACGAGGAGAAATCTCTATAACTCCATAGAAGAATATATTCAGTCAGAAAATGCAGAGGTTAAGGATAAAAATAAAAACAATACTGCAGTAAATCCGGAAGATAAACCAGGTGAAAATTCCTCTGAAACAAAGGATTCCGTAAGAAATATTTCCGGCATGGATTCTCTTATACCTTCAAGGAAGGATTTTTTAGGAATTCTTAATAATCTCATTACCGCTAATAACGGTAAAGATGAAAAGAGTAAGTACTCTCAAGAAGATAACAATAAATACAATTCTATAAAAGAGAATGAAAACAATGCTGTGGATAATGTTCTTCCTAAGTACCTCGTAACAGTTTCCCGCCATGAGCAGTTAAAAGCTGTAATGGATATGGATAGAAGGGACATAATGGTGGCTGTAAACCCTGTAATGAGGCAGAAAGGGACAGTTACCATAGCAGATCTTACAAGAATGGACAGTGAAGATTATTTTAAAAAAGGATACTGGGTTAAGTGTCCTGAAATATTAAAATCTGAATTTAAACCCTTCATGGAATTTCTTTATTCCCTGAAAAATGTAAGAGGAGTTCTGACTTCAAACTACGGGGTAATAAATGAACTTAAAAAACCGCGGTGGAAGGATAAAAACCTTACGGTTACAGGGGATTATAAAATCAATATATTCAATTCCTTCTCTGAGATTCCCCTTGATATTGACGGATCTTTTATGAGTGAGGAACTGAATTTAAGGGAACTTAAGGAAATTGAAAATAAGGATGATAAGTATATTCTCCTCTTCGGAAGACAGGAATATATGATTTCAGAATACTGCCCCATAGGAGCCTTCTGCGGCGGTAAAGACGGGAACCATGCCTGTTCAGCGCCATGCATCAAGGAAGATTTTTATCTTAAAGACCGCATGGGAGAAGAATATCCTGTACTTACAGATATTTACTGCAGAAGTTACATCATGGGACCTGATCCAAAGGATATTACAGGAGAAGCTGAAGATTTAAGAAATCTCGGATACAGTCACTTTGCCGTTAATCTTACGGATGAAAATCATAAAGAGACAGAAAAAATACTGAGTTCAATAACAAAAGGAGAGGGTGTTGAAAAAGATCCGCGTTACCAGGGGCATTTTAAAAGGGGCGTGGAATAGCACCATGAAAAATGAATCAGAGAAGTACAGAAAAACTTGAATTTTATAAGATAAAGGACCTTGTCGCACAAAGATGTATGTGCGGCGGGGGAAAGGCACTGGTTGACAGAATGGAGCCCTTCGGTGACATACAGTCCGCCCGCCTTTCATTAAATGAGACAGGGGAAGCCATGAAGCTTCTCGATGCAAAGGGGGCACCACCCTTTGAAGGTGTTTACGACATAAGGGATGCCGTTTCAAAAGCTGCAAAGGGCGGGGTTTTGAATCCCGGTCAGCTATTAAAAACTGCAAATGTGATCAAAACGGCAGCAAATTTTCTGAAATACATCCGCTCGGAAGACTTTGAAATAAAGTATCTTTCAGATTATCTCGGAGCAATAACTCCCATGACCCATGTGACAGATGAAATCTTCAGGGCGGTCATAGGTGAAAATGAACTTTCAGACAATGCATCGCCTCAGCTTCAGAGGATAAGAAGGGCCATAAAGGACAAGAGCTCCTCTGTAAAGGATAAAGTACAGTCCCTTGTGAGGTCCTATTCAAAATACCTTCAGGATAACCTTTATACCGTAAGGGGAGACAGGTACGTAATTCCTGTCAAGGCTGAACATAAGGGACAGGTACCCGGTCTTATCCACGACCAGAGTTCCTCAGGATCAACCCTTTTTATAGAACCGCTTTCCCTCGTCAATTTAAACAATGAAATAAGCGAAATGATGCTTAAGGAAAAGGAAGAAGTAGAAAGGATATTGAGGGAGCTGTCAGGTCTTATTTACGACCATCAGGACGAAGTCAGAAGGAACATGGAGACGGTCTATAGATTCGATATGATATTTGCCAAGGGAAAGTATGCCATTGCAACTTTTTCCAGTGTACCTTCAATCAATGAAGACGGAACATTCGACCTTATCAGTGCAAGACATCCTCTGATAGATGAAAGAAGGGTCGTTCCTTCAAATATCTATCTCGGAAAGGACTACACTTCCCTTATTATCACAGGACCCAATACAGGGGGTAAGACAGTCACGTTAAAGACTGCGGGCCTTATACATGTCATGGCACTATCAGGTCTTCCGGTGCCGGTAAACGACGGCTCCTCAGTAGGATTTTTCAAAGAGATTTATGCAGACATAGGTGATGAGCAGAGCATAGAACAGAGCCTTTCCACATTTTCAGGCCATATGACAAATATAGTAAAGATAATGGAAAAGGCAGATGAAGAATCCCTGGTGCTCTTTGATGAACTGGGAGCCGGCACAGACCCCACTGAAGGGGCTGCCCTTGCAATGGCAATCCTTGAAGAACTGAGAGTCAGGGGA
>JBDHVQ010000279.1:0-2520 GCA_039809845.1 Clostridiaceae bacterium
GATGACTGTATATTTGAAGAGGTATATAATCTCCATAGACTGACTGGAAATGTATTTTTGGGGATTATAAAGGGTAAAAATGAACACTTATGAAAAAAGAGCACTTGAGGCTCTTATAAATAAAAAGGCTGTGGATGAAGATATAGGAGTAATCCTTAAATCTTTCTCCGGTGAGCTTATGGAAGAACTCCGGAAGGAAGCTTTCAGGGTATGTGAATCGGTTTACGGAGATGAAGTATATCTAAGAGGTCTTATTGAAATATCTTCGTACTGCAGCAGAAACTGCATATACTGCGGACTGAGGACTGGCATTGAGAAGGCGGAGCGATACAGGCTTTCAGAAGAAGATATAATGTCTTCGGTCCATTATGGTAATTCACTGGGGTTAAAGACCTTTGTTCTTCAGGGTGGTGAGGATCCCATGTTAACCGATATTATTCTTGAAAATATTATAGGGAAGATAAAGGAAGAATATCCTGATTCCCGAATTACACTCTCACTTGGAGTAAGAAGTTATTCCTCATTGAAAAGACTTAAAGAAGCCGGCGCTGACAGATATCTTCTCCGCCATGAGACAGCAGATGAGGAACTCTTCAGCAGACTCCACAGGGATGGGCAGAGTCTTTCATCAAGAAAGGAATGTCTTTATAATCTTAAAGATTTGGGTTATACGGTGGGAACTGGGTTTCTTGTGGGAGCACCATGGAGCAGTGTGGACAGTTACTTAAAGGACATTGGATTCATGAGGGAATTAAAGCCCCATATGGCAGGAATCGGTCCCTTCCTGCCACACAGAGATACTCCGGTGGGTGACTTTTCTCCGGGGAGTCTTGAATTAACATTGAAACTCATTTCAATCTTAAGGATTCTCTTCCCGGAGATACTTCTGCCATCAACGACGGCATTGAATACCCTGGATCCACGCGGAAGGGTCCTTGGAATACTCCACGGAGCAAATGTCGTAATGCCAAACATTTCTCCGAAAGACGCAAGGGTAAAATACAGCCTTTACAACAACAAGATGAAGGACAGCGGCGAAGCATCTCAATACATAGAAAAACTTAAAAAAGACCTTGAACATTATGGAAGAGTTCCCGTAACGGACCGGGGTGATCCTAAAAACATGGGGGTAAATTATGGGGGAATATAATCCTTTCAGTAAATATGCTGAGGAATTTATAAACGACGGGGAAATAGAAAAGACGATAAGGTATGGAACTGACAATTCTTCCGATATGGAACTTATTGATACTGTCCTTGAGAAAGCTTCGGATATGAAGGGTCTTACACACAGGGAAGCCTATCTTCTTTTAAAATGCAGTGAGGAAAAAGTCACTGAAAGAATAATGGAACTCGCTGAAAAGATTAAGCTTAAAAACTACGGCAGAAGGATAGTCCTCTTTGCGCCTCTCTATCTTTCAAATTACTGCATCAACGGATGTACATACTGTCCATATCATGCAGTAAATAAAGATATACCAAGGAAAAAACTCACACAGGATGAAATCCGCAGGGAAGTTGAATCCCTGCAGGATATGGGCCATAAAAGGCTTGTCATAGAATCCGGGGAAGACCCATTAAATTCACCAATTGAATATATCCTGGAATCCATAAAGACAATATATTCTGTACACCATAAAAACGGGGATACCAGAAGGGTGAACGTAAATATCGCGGCAACGACTGTGGAAAACTACAGAAAGTTAAAAGATGCAGGAATCGGGACATATATTCTCTTTCAGGAAACATACAACAAGAAAAGTTATGAGAAACTCCACCCGACGGGTCCCAAGTCATCCTATGAATATCATACGGAAGCCATGGACCGTGCCATGGAAGGTGGCATCGATGATGTTGGCTTAGGTGTTCTCTTTGGACTGGACAATTACGAATATGACTTTACAGGTATTTTAATGCATGCTGAGCACCTTGAATCTGCTTTTGGTGTTGGTCCACATACCGTATCACTTCCGAGGATAAGACCTGCCGATGATATTGATCCCGATGATTTTGACAATTCACTTTCAGATGAAATGTTTGTAAAAATTGCAGCTCTTTTAAGAATTGCAATGCCTTATACAGGAATGATCATATCCACAAGGGAATCAAAGGATGTCAGGGAAAAACTTTTAAAAGTCGGGGTGAGCCAGATATCCGGAGGATCCAAAACAAGTGTCGGCGGATATACGGAAGAGGGAGACAGTGAGGATACAGAACAGTTTGACGTGGAAGACAGAAGGACCCTCGATGAAGTTGTCCTCTGGCTTCTGGAGAACGGTCATATACCATCATTCTGTACAGCCTGCTACAGGGAAGGAAGAACCGGAGACAGATTCATG
The DNA here is from genome assembly GCA_039809845.1 of Clostridiaceae bacterium. Classification (GTDB taxonomy): domain Bacteria; phylum Bacillota; class Clostridia; order Clostridiales; family Clostridiaceae; genus JG1575. The sequence goes on from JBDHVQ010000279.1 coordinate 2,340, forward strand.
TCCCTTGTCAAATCAGGTGGAATAGGAAATATATGTCAGCCCAATGCACTCATGACACTTAAGGAATACCTCATGGATTATGCAGGGGAAGAATCAAAGGCTGCCGGAGAAAAAATAATCAGCGCTGAAATTGAAAATATAAGTAATCTTAAAATAAGAAAAATGACAGAAGATAATTTAA
>JBDHVQ010000280.1:0-2514 GCA_039809845.1 Clostridiaceae bacterium
TGATAATTTCTTTTGTTTATGTCTTGCAAAGATATAAATTTGGATGTATAACATATTTAAGGAAATTATTCCGGCGGATAACTGATAAAGGTTATCCTTTAAATAAAATACAGAGCGATGAGAAGACAAGTAGCATTTATAAAGGTGGACCAAAGAGAGGGTAGAACGGTGGAAATTCCCGTCATCTTTAAATGTGAAGACCGGTCTTTTAGCTTCCGGCAAACCAATGCCGGCGTAACCCTACGGAACGTTATATCCGTGAATGAAGCTATAAATTTAGGTGGAACCGCGTACGTACGCCCTATACAAGGGTATACGTACTTTTTTATTTTTAAAAATACATACTGCCCTTGATACTAAAGCATATGCTTTTGGAATACTGTATGAAAATCAGTTATCGTAAAAAAACGGCATCGGATGCCAGAAGGAGAAAAAAGAATGATTAAAGTAACTTTCCCCGACGGAAATGTAAAGGAATTTGAAAAAGGGGTTATGCTCTGGGACGTTGCAAAGAGTATATCAGAAGGACTTGCGAGGAATTCACTCGGAGCTGTGGTAAACGGACAGACAAGGGGACTTCAGGAAGCTCTCAATGAAGATTCAGAAGTAAGGTTCGTGAATTTCAACGACAAGGAAGGAAAGGCCATATTCTGGCATACATCTGCCCACATAATGGCACTTGCCGTTCAAAGACTGCACCCGGATGTTAAATTTGCCATAGGACCTGCCATTGCAGACGGATTCTACTATGACTTTGACACTGAACACAGGTTTACTCCTGAAGATCTCAAAGCCATCGAAGATGAAATGAAAAAGATCGTAAAGGAAGGACATGAACTTGTAAGGACTGAAATGAAGAGGGAAGATGCCATAGAACACTTCAAGCCCATGGGTGAAGTCTATAAGGTCGACCTCATAGAAAACTTACCTGAAGGCGCTGTAATATCCTTCTATCAGCTCGGTGAATTCATTGACCTCTGTAAGGGTCCTCACCTTAAGGATATATCCAAAGTCAAGGCAGTAAAACTTATGTCCATTGCCGGAGCTTACTGGAGAGGTGACGAAAAGAACAAGATGCTCCAGAGGATCTACGGTACAACATTTGAAAAGGCCAAGGACCTTGAAGAATATCTCCACCTCCTTGAAGAAGCAAAGAGACGTGACCACAGAAAGATCGGAAGGGAAATGGATCTCTTCTCAATTCAGGAGGAAGGACCTGGATTCCCCTTCTTCCACACAAAGGGCATGGTTTTAAGAAATGAACTTGAAAACTACTGGAGAAATGAACATGTTAAAGCAGGATACGGTGAAATAAAGACACCTATAATCTTAAATGAAGACCTCTGGCACCAGTCAGGTCACTGGGATCATTACAAGGAAAACATGTACTTCACTACAATAGATGAAGAAAACTATGCTATAAAGCCCATGAACTGCCCGGGTGCGATACTTATATACAAGAACGGCATGTATTCCTACAGGGACTTCCCATTAAGATGGGCAGAACTGGGTCTTGTACACAGACATGAATTGTCAGGAACTCTCCACGGACTTATGAGGGTAAGAGCATTCACACAGGATGATGCCCATTTATTCATAACTCCTGACATGATAAAGGATGAAATAGTAGGAATAATAAACCTCTGCGACAAGATATACAAGACATTCGGATTTGAATACCACATGGAACTATCTACAAGGCCTGAAAACTCAATGGGTACTGAAGAACAGTGGGAAAGGGCTACAGACCAGTTAAGACTTGCCCTTGAAGAAGTGGGAGCTGAATATATCCTGAACGAAGGAGACGGTGCCTTCTACGGACCAAAGATAGACTTCCATCTGTCTGACGCAATAGGAAGGACATGGCAGTGCGGTACTATACAGCTAGACTTCCAGATGCCTGAAAGATTTGACTTATACTATGTGGATCAGAACAGCGAAAGAGTAAGACCTGTCATGCTCCACAGGACTGTCTTGGGATCTGTTGAAAGATTCATGGGTATGCTCATAGAACAGTTTGCCGGAAAGTTCCCATTATGGATTGCGCCTGAACAGATAAGGCTTATACCGGTTGCAGAAAGACACCAGGAATTTGCAAAGGAACTTGAAAAGAAATTAAAGGATGAAGGATTCAGGGTTCACCTCGATGCAAGGAGTGAAAAGGTCGGCTATAAAATAAGGGCTGCGCAGATGGAAAAGGTACCTTACATGCTTGTCTTAGGAGACAAGGAAATGGAAACAGGAGTATTCGGAGTAAGGCACTTTACACTCAATGAAAAGGGTGAAAACGAACAGTTCCAGATGCCACTTGAAGAACTTACTGATAAACTCCATAAAGAAATAGAATCAAAGGAATATTTCCTCGAAAAATAATACCAGACACCATCATGTATATACAATACAATAAAATAAAATATTGTAAGCAATCTAAACAAAAAGCCTGCAGAATATCAGTATTCTGCAGGCTTTTTCCGTATCAGTGAAATTATAACCCGAAAGTCAGCCTATTCTTTC
>JBDHVQ010000281.1:0-2505 GCA_039809845.1 Clostridiaceae bacterium
AAATCATCACTGATGTCTTTTTACTTTCCTGCCCTGTTGGAACATCTGTATGCGTGGGGTCAGGTATTTCGGTGCCTCCACCGGTGGTTCCATAGGATTGAATCGTTGCATAACTCAATATTGGGGTTTCCTCATCCTTATCTGAAGGAAGAATTGAGATGACCATTTTGTTGACTTTATCATAATCACTTTGACCAAAGGATGAAATATAATTTCTTCCTCCATCGAGAGAAACTGAAACTATATATGTCTGGGTAATTTGTGATCCATTTCCTTCAAAATCAAATTCGATAATCTGCTCATTACCTTCTCCTGAAACTTTTCCGGAAATTTCTTTCCGGTCTTTGCTGGTAAACTCAGTGCCTGCGGCAACAGCTATTGTTTCGGATGCGTTAAGATTCTCTCATTTGATTTTTATCCTGATTATGCCTCCATTAGAAGAAAGTGTTTTTCCATTTAAGGGTTCTGAGTCAGTAATTACTGCATTGTTAATTTGAATTTCCAGGTGAATGGTTTGTTTTCCCTTGACTTACTGTCTTTAACTGTCCTTTCCAGAAACCTTATTGAAGTCATTTCCAATGTATTTTAAGCTTCAGACGGACTGATAATAAATTTGTTTCCTTCAGAATAAAAAGAAAAATCCGCATTTAAGCTGGTGAACGAATCCCTATTGTTAAACTCACCTGCAATTTTTTCATGTATTGAATTCTTATTTGCTAATGTTATTGGTTCATCAAAAATCATTACGATATTCCCGCTTTTATTTTCCCTGTACACTGTCCTTGGATATAATTCTGTAAGGAAACCGGAAATATTTCCTTCTTCTCCTATTGTCACCTTACCGTTGAATTCTGGGTTATTCTTTAATTTAATGACAATTATCCTTGTTTTTCCTGGAGTTGAACCATCCATATTCAAAGATGAAGACATTATATTTTCTGTACCTGTAAATATTTCTTCTCCTCCGATAGAACAGGCTAATACTTCTCTTCCGTCTACAATTTCATAGATATCAAGATCCAAAAGGCTTGCTTTAAGGTTAATTCCTTTTACTGTCAGTCTGGTAGAGCTCCCTCCTTCGGGAAGATTAGGGGTTACCACGATAAATTCCCTGACCTCCATGGAAATCGCCGCAGGGGCTTTTACAATTACTCTCGCTTTATAGTCTTTGGCAAAAATTTCTTTTGAACCTGTTGTATTGATTTGGTATTCCAAAGTTTTCTCATCAGAATCTTTATTTTCAGGAACTTTAATTTTAATTATTCTTCTTGCCCCACTACCCTGTACTTCAAAATCAGGGAACGTGCCGTCGGAATTTTTTACGGTAATTTTTTCGTTTTCAGTATGCGGAGAAGTCATTAGTGTAAGTATCAGTTCACCACCACTGCTTTCCATTTCTTCCTTATCCTGTAAGAGTTGGTAAATTATACTTGTATCTTCAGGAATTTCCCCGTCCGTATTATTTTCATCGGTAACCGTTGTTTTTTCAGTTGTGATTTCTTCCTCAGTATTTATTACATCTGAATCAGGAGTACTCCCATCTGATAATTGGATAATGTCGATGGATTCTGAAGAAGTATCAGTACTGAATGATACAGTGTAATTTATGTTTTTCTTATTATCGTTCTGCGGAAAGAATAATCCTACTGTGCAGCACTCATCTGTTCTGTTTCCTATAAGAGAAGTTCCTTCAATATCAGACCTCGGAGTTCCGGATTCTTTTTCATAAACACCTATTCTGACTGTTCCTTGATTCAGTTCCTTTCCTGTTAAAGAAAATGAAATGAGCGATGAAGAACTATTAATTTCATTTCCACCAATTACCGTTATGTTATCAATAATTGACTCAGCATAAACACTGACTTTAAGAAGAGCAAAGGCTAAAGAAAAACACAGAAGAAAGGATAAAAAACTTTTTTTATTCATAAATACCTCCGAAATTTTAATAATTTAAATATTAATTCATATTTGTATTTAAGTCATATTTTATTAAATAAAATAACAATTTTTTATCGGCAGTTTTTTATTTTCTTCTCTTATTCAGTCTATTTATTTATATATTTAAATTGAAAATCACAAATAATTATCTATTTGATATTATTTAATTTTATTAACTTATATATTATTTTTCAATACTTATATTTGATACCGATATATAACTACATTTTTTTAAAGCTGAAAATGAATTTTTCAATATACTTTTAACTTGCCACGTAAGCGGTAAATAGAGTACATACTTTTTATTGATTGGCTGCCCCCTTATGATTGAAGTATAAACATAAGGGGGTATTCCATGTCCAATTATAACGGATTTAAACCAGGCGGTGAAATCTATCTTGTTTATGAAAAGGTTGATTTCAGGATGTGTGTAAATGGTCTTACTGCATATATCCAGGAAACTCTTAAGATCAGTCCCTTCTCGGAAGCATGTTTCATATTCTGCAACCGTGCTGATGACAAGCTTAAAATAATAGAATGGGATTACAACGGGTTCTGGATGTATTA
>JBDHVQ010000282.1:0-2502 GCA_039809845.1 Clostridiaceae bacterium
GTGTTTGTATGGTGTTTGTATGGTGTTTGTATGGTGTTTGTATGGAATTTGTATGGAATTTGTATGGAATTTGTATGGAATCTGATCAATAAGTTTATTTATTGAATTGATTTGTGTTGATTTTAAATTGAAGTACTTAGAAATTTAGGACAGGGTGAGAGATTATTTGAATCTCTTACCCTGCCCTCTTACCCTCTTATTTAAATTACACCATCAATAAACAACCTCATTAAACAACTCTAATAAACAACCGCAATTATAATCTTCAAAAAGTACTTCTATGATCTGGAAATCAGTCTTCTATATTAAGCTTTCTGCCCTTTTCATATCCTTCATTGAAACGCTTTATTAAAAATTCAGGTTCAAACATGTAGGTGTCAGTAGTTTCAAAAGGAATATCAGCGGAGACGAAGGTAATTATATTTTCGACTTCCTGTCTTTTTTCACCGAGTTTTTTAAGATAATCTTCTCTGGTTCCGTTAAATCCTATGACGAGTATTGAGGACACATCTTCTCTTACATCATCCCAGATGAGGACATTGTTGAAGAATCCTCCGTCGAGATTCAGTCCGTCGTATACATGGTTTTCTAGATCTTCCTTGAATTTTTCTTCGAGATTGTGGGTTTTCATGTAGTCAATAAATTTCCTGAATGTCATTGGGGGATTATTGTACGGCAAAAGTGAACTCCATATTATTGAATCTATTCCTTCCTGTGTGGGAAGCTTTGTCACATCCACTGTTTTTTCTGCGGGAATGCCGTTTTCAACGGGCATGTAATTTACGTAAAATGCATCGTAGGGATGGTTTCTCTTATCCTCAATCTTTTCAAAAATTTCTTTAACTATCTGATTATCAACTGTCTTTCCTTCTATGACAGTATTCATGAAATCGCTGTTGAAATCCTTAAGGTAAAGATTTTTAAGCATTTCCATTTCATCTTTAAGCAGAAAATAACCGTTTATTGCTCCTATGGAAGTTCCGGATATTATATCCCAGTCAATTCCTCTTTCTCTCAAGGCATAGATAACACCTGCCTGGAAGGCTCCCTTTGCGCCTCCACCCATGAGGTAAAGTGCTTTTTTCATTACCTGTCACCTCCTTGTGGCTGGATTCCATTGTCATTATTTTCGAGGATTTCTCCGTTTATTTTTTTTCTTAAAATAACGGAATAAATAAATGAAGAATCTTCTGGTGAAGGGAGTAAATTTTCCCATTCATCTGAATATGTTATTGGTTCCTGTCTTTTTCCGAGGTTGAATACCCCTTTATATATTTCATCCTTATATTCATAGGTTATTTCAGCTGTGTCTTCACTTATAGCTTCTATATCCATACTGCCTGAAGCCATGAATTCCATCTTTTTGATCTTAAGAAGATTTCTCACGAAATCCACATATTCTTCATCAATATTCCATTCTATGGTGTCTTTTGTAAAAAGATCTGTATAGTGGTCCGTCAGTGTTTCCTGCCCGTTGTAGAAGAGGAATGTTCCTTTTAATAATACTGAAAATGCAGTGAAGTTAAACAGTCTTCTCCTGTCAGGAATAAGTTCAGTGGCCCTTTTATTGTCGTGGTTTTCAAGGAATCTTACTTTGACATAGTCTTCCCTGTAGATATAATCCTGTCTAATAAATACATAAAGGAAATCCTCAAGGGAAATCCTGCCTTCTATGTATTTTATGAAATCATCCTTAATGTCGTAATCGTAGAGAAGCTGAAAGACTTCGTAAAGTTCACCGTCTGAATGAGCTGTATGTCCGCCTTTTCTTAAAAATCTTAAAAACTGCGGTTCAACACTCTCTGAAAACCATATTAGGTCATGTCCTTCTTTTTCAAGTTCTCCTGAAACATATTTCCAGAATTCAAGGGGTATCATGGGTGCAACATCACACCTGAAACCGTCGGCACCAAGGTCTGCCCATTTTCTTAAAGCTCCAAGAAGATAATCCCAGAGCTCTTTTTTTGAAAAATCAAGGTCGTAAATATCTGACCAGTCCCCGATTTTATTTCCTGCCTTGCCTTCTGAATCTCTGTAAAACCAGTCCGGATGTTCATGAAGAAGCACACTGTCCCTTGAAGTATGGTGGTAGACTACATCCATCATGACTTTTAGACCAAGGGAATGAGCCTTATCAATTAAATTTCTGAGATCATCCTCAGTTCCGAGTTCAGGGTTTACTGAATAAAAGTCTTTTATAGCATAGGGAGATCCGTCTCTGCCCTTTCTTCCGTATTCCCCGATGGGATGGACAGGCAGAAGCCAGACAATGTCAAATCCCATATCCTTGATTCTCTCAAGGTCTGAAGTTACATTCTGTAATTTTCCTTCGGGAGAATAATTTCTTACAAAAACTGAATATATCGATGTATTTCTTAGTTTTTTTCTTTCCATAATTAAATCCTCATATTTTGTTCCCGATAAGCTGTTGTGCCATGGTTTTGCTGTGTGATTGTTTTCTTCCGGTTTCTACGGTTTCTCCATTTGACTTTCCTGTTTTTT